>NZ_JBHJTF010000002.1:178626-245358 GCF_042267565.1 Lysinibacillus sp. NPDC056232
GTAGCAATGGCCAAAATTCTTCTCAGAGTCAAAATAGCATCAATGGTGGTAATGCTTCTCAAAATGAAAGTAGTAACAATGGCCAAAATTCTTCTCAGAGTCAACATAATAGCAGCAATGGTGGCAACGATTCTCAGAGTGATAGTTGTAGCAATGGCCAAAATTCTTCTCAGAGTCAAAATAGCAGCAATGGTGGTAATGCTTCTCAAAATGAAAGTAGTAACAATGGCCAAAATTCTTCTCAGGGTCAACATAGCAGTAATAGCGGAAATGCTTCTCAAAGTGAAAGTAACAATAACGAAAACGCTGTTCAAAATGAAAGTAGCAGTAATGCCGAAAAGCCTACACAAAGTGAAAATAGCAACAATGGCGGAAATGCTCCTAAAAGTATGAGTGACAACGATACCGGTAATACTACACAGAATGACAGCGATACCGGCAATACTCCAAATAGTGATAAGAATGGAAAATCGCCAGACAATTAACAGCAGTGTGGTTCATCACCAAAAGTTGTGCATGACATTTGTTGATTAGAGTGGAGACTGGGCGACTCCTCAGGGATCAGCGTCACGCGTCACAGATAAGACCCTGTAGCGAAGCGGAGCGGCTCATCGGACGCCCCAGGAAAGCGCCCAGTCGGAACATAGTAAAGTAAAAAATGATGACCCTAAAATATCAAGGTCATCATTTTTAATTGCTATTGAACATTAATCAATTATGCCTCGGCATAATTGCGTACGGAGTGCTAACGCAGCGGCAGCAACGGATGTTTGGACACCCACTGAAAGAAGTTAAATATGATATTCAATTTGATCAACGAAATCCCATTCGTATGGTGTTTCTTGGTAAACATAGTAGTTCAGCCAATTTGAGAATAATAAATGTGTATGGGCACGCCACGTATTAATCGGTTCATTTCCTGGATCATCATTTGGGAAGTAATTCACGGGTACCTCAATATCTAATCCTTTCGCAACATCACGACTATATTCATCCGCTAAAGTTGTCGCATCATATTCAAGATGGCCAGTAATCATAATGTTTTTATTATCCTTAGATTGCACAATGAAAACACCAGCATCTTCTGAATAAGATAGTAATCGTAAATCAGGATGGTTAAGTACTTCATCAATTGATACGGATGTATAACGTGAATGTGGTGCCGTAAATGAATCACTAAAGCCACGTACTAAATCCACCGTTAAATCCGTAATGACATGAGAGTATACACCTGAGCATTTAGCAGGAAGCTCAATTTTACCGATATCGTAATGATGGTATAACGCTGCCTGAGCACCCCAACATATATGTAAGACTGATGTTACGTTTGTTTTGGACCAATCCATAATTTCTGAAATTTCCTGCCAGTAGTTCACTTCTTCAAATGCCATTTTTTCTACTGGTGCACCCGTAATAATCATGCCATCATAGCGACGATGACGAATTTGATTAAACGTCGTATAAAATAATTGCAAATGTGATTTACTAACATTTTTCGATTCATGTGTAGCAGTATTTAAAAATGTAATATTCACCTGTAACGGTGTATTACCTAATAAACGTAGTAATTGCAGCTCTGTTTTTTCTTTTTCCGGCATTAAATTAAAAATTAAGATATTTAATGGACGAATTTGTTGAGTTTTCGCTCTGTCCTCTTCCATAACGAATATTTTTTCCTCACGTAAATGTTCTCCAGCTGGTAAGTTTTTTGGAATATTAATTGGCATCTTGCATTCCCCTCTCTAGTTAAAATCAATTGGGCCTTAGTCTCCATGCACAGGCCCTGCGCAAAGCTCATTAAGTCTTCTTTTTCGATGAAATTAAAAAATCCCCCTCATTCCATTTGAGATAGAATGAGAAGGATTTTTCCACGTTCACTCTTATCTCTCAAAGGACAAATCCTTTGCTGGAATTAGCACCTTTCTAACTTTTGTTAGAGGTTGCTGAAGCGTCATCGGGCCAAATCCCTCAACTTCTCATGATAAGATTATTTAATTAAAAAGAATTGTAACACGAACAATTAAGAATATCAATAATACATAGAATATTTTGTTATTAACCATGCATGTCATGATGTAATTTGTTTAACACTAATCTTGAAACTATGTCTACATATTTTATGGTAAACAAGCTGTAATTATGTTAACATATACCTTTAGTAACAGAGAGGAACGTGAATAGTTTGATTAAAATTGAATTTCCAAAACCAGATTTAGTAATTCGCCAACGCGAACAAGATTTAAAGCCAGGTGATGTACCAATCACACCGTACCATGGTTTTATTGATTTCCATAAAATCACACGTGAAAACGGTGGTATTTTCTTATTTTACAATGAAGAGAACGAACTATTATTTGTCGGTAAAGCTCGTAAAATTCGTCAACGTATTAAGAAGCATTTTGAGGACAATGTGTCACCGATGAAAAATCATCGTAATGAAATTTTCAAAATTGAAGTGTATGAAGTGGAAGATCCAATGGAACGTGAAATTTACGAAACATACGCGATCAATTCATTCCGCGCTAAATACAATGTTGATAAAGTTTTTTATTAAGATAAAAAATACTATTTAACAAAAAATAAGAGTCTGCTCACCATCTGTAATGTACATGATGGCGAGCAGATTCTTTTTAATATTTTACTCTACAAAAAATGCTTTACGTTCTTTCGTAATCCATTCCTCAAGCTCCATCTCATCGCGCTTTAACAGTCGATTAACAAGCACGTCATGCCATATATAATCCTCTAATAAATAGATATGAACAGGATCATTTGTAATAAAAGCCGTTTCTTGATTTGACGGTGAGTGACCATAAATCATCTCTTGACCATCTACAGACAGAATAAACCAATGGGGCGTGGAAGCTGTCCTCGTATATTGAGTAACGCGATGCTGGTCAATGGTTGCAACATTTTCATCCACATACAATGTAATACCATGAACCGGAATGTGCTGAGCGACCGCATGTATATCTTCTCGCAATTCTTCATACATATCTTCCCACATTGATAATAGTACTTTTTTCTCCGCTTTTTTTAATAACGACTGACAATAATTGACGATTGCCTCTTTTCCTTTTAACGTGACAACCTTATGCTCCGTTTCCTGCTCTTTTACCTCTAATTTTTCTAATTGATCACTTATCGACGTGAAATTCGATTGCCAACGTTGCTGAATTTGTTGTAAAAATACAGCGACAGGAATGGAAGAGTATGTCGTTTGATCTGCCGTTTCTTCTTTCAGTACTAACCCTTTTTCAACAAGTACATTAAGTATGTCATATATTCTTGCACGTGGGATACCGGAGTTTTTACTTACTTGATAGGCACTAACATGACTATTTTGTACGAGTGCCGTATAGGCCTTTGCTTCATATTCTGTGAATCCCAGCTCTTTTAATTGGGCGATTAATAATTCCATCGAATCCCTCCATTTCCTCTATTATAGTTGAAGGCCATGAAGATTAGCCAACGAAAAAAATTAGTCTTTACAGCTACGTAAAATTTAGTTACTATTTCAGTAGTAACTATCTAAAGAGGTGTAAACATGCTATTTGAAGTAGATTTAAATGTAGTCATATTATTAATATCTTTTGGATTTTTAGCCGCCTTTGTGGATGCGGTCGTTGGTGGTGGTGGCTTAATTGCATTACCTGCCCTTATGTTTGCCGGGTTAAATCCAGCAGCAGCCGTAGCAACCAATAAACTTGCTGGCACCATGGGATCTTTGACATCAACAATTTCCTTTTATCGTTCCGGTCAGCTAGAAATTCGTTCGGTACTCAAATACTTTCCGCTAGCGTTTATAGGATCCCTTTTCGGGGCATGGACAGTACATCTAATTAATCCTGAATTACTAAAACCACTCATGCTCATAATGCTTGCTGCTGTTGCAGTCTATACAATCTTTAAAAAAGATTGGGGTTCAGTAGCTGCGGTCAAAAATTTAAAATTTACACACTTAGTTTTATTCATGCTGTTGTTATTTAGCATTGGGTTTTATGATGGGTTTCTTGGTCCAGGAACTGGCTCATTTTTAATTTTTAGCTTTTTATTAGTCGGCTTCGATTTCTTAAAGGCTGCAGGAAATGCTAAATTTCTAAACTTCGCAAGTAATTTTGCTGGTCTTTTAATGTTCGCCTACTTAGGTCAAATTCATTATGTCTACGGTTTACTAATGGGTATAGCTCAAATTGCCGGTGCATTTGTAGGCTCACGTGTTGCGATTAAAAAAGGTAGCGGCTTTGTTCGCGTATTGTTTATTATTGTAACGATTACTTTGTTAACTAAGAATGCTTATGATTACATAAAAAACGCCGTAAATATCTAGCTCTACGGCGTTTTAGCTTGTCGACAAATTTTAGGCGTTCTATTCCTTTAATTCGGAGAGGCTTTATGATGATTCTTTCCGTCACTTCGAAGGTTTCATCCGTCGCTTCGGAGGTTCTTTCCGTCACTTCAAGTTCTATCCGTCGTTTCAGTGATTCTTTCCGTCACTTCGGAGATTTCTTCCGTCGCTTCAGAGGGGCTTTCCGTCGCTCCGGAGGGTCTATCCGTCACTTCAAGTTCTATCCGTCGTTTCAGTGATTCTTTCCGTCACTTCGGAGGTTTCTTCCGTCGCTTCAGCGATTCTTTCCGTCACTTCGAAGGTTTCTTCCGTCGCTTCGGAGGTTCTTTCCGTCACTTCAAGTTCTATCCGTCGTTTCAGTGATTCTTTCCGTCACTTCGGAGGTTTCATCCGTCGTTTCAGTGATTCTTTCCGTCACTACAAGTTCTATCCGTCGTTTCAGTGATTCTTTCCGTCACTTCAAGTTCTATCCGTCGTTTCAGTGATTCTTTCCGTCACTTCAAGTTCTATCCGTCGTTTCAGTGATTCTTTCCGTCACTTCGGAGGTTTCATCCGTCGTTTCAGTGATTCTTTCCGTCGCTTCGGAGATTCTTTCCGTCACTTCAAGTTCTACCCGTCGTTTCAGTGGTTCTTTCCGTCACTTCGGAGGTTTCTTCCGTCGCTTCAGCGATTCTTTCCGTCGCTTCAGCGATTCTTTCCGTCGCTCCGGAGGGTCTATCCGTCGCTTCAAGTTCTATCCGTCGTTTCAGTGATTCTTTCCGTCACTTCGGAGGTTTCTTCCGTCGCTTCAGTGGGTCTATCCGTCACTTTGAACTTTCTATCCACGATTTTAGTGATTCTATCCACAATTTTGGACAGTCTATCCATCATTTCGAACATTCTATGCGTTTTACTTATTGTCTACAGTAAAACACGCCGTAGATATTCACTCTACGGCGTTTTCAAATTTAAATAAATAACTTTTCATCTTTAAATTTATGACTCGTTAATAAACTAACAATAACAAATATCAATAAGGATGCGACAATTGGGATTGTCACAGTATGCATGCCAAAGACGGATGGATAAAAACGATCAATGATAATATACAAGGTTATCCCTGAAATCATTGACGCAATTGCCCCATATTTGTTGGCCTTTTTCCAATATAGCCCTAATACGACGGTCCAAATAAAGACTGCCTCTAGTCCGCCGAAAGCAAATAAATTAAGCCATACTAATAAATCTGGTGGATTTAGTGCAAAAACGACGACGACTAAACCGATCACTGCTGTAACAATAAAGCTTGCACGCTTAATTTCCGTATCATTAGCTGTTGGTTTTATATAATTTAAGTAAATATCTTTCACTACTGTTGAGCTAACAAGCATTAGGAGCGCGTTAACTGTAGACATCGTTGCTGCCATTGGTGCTGCTAAAACAACACCAGCTAAAAATGGCGGCAAAACCTTTAATGTCAGCAGCGGCATAACTTTATCACCAATCTCAATACCTGGCATCACTGGACGTGCAAAAACACCAATTAGATGCATCCCAAACATGATTGTCCCAATGGCAATAGTGCCAATGATAATGGCTAAATGCATGCTTCTGGAATCTTTATAGCTCATCGCACGAACTGCGATTTGTGGAAGCCCCACCACTCCAACACCAATCAAAATCCAAAATGTAGAAACGTATAATGGCGTTAATTCACCTTCTGCTCCAAATGGAGATATAAGATTCGGATTCTCAGCGACAAGTGAGGTCATAATATTATCGATTCCTCCACCAGCGATGATTGTCCCAATTAATAAAATGATTGTTCCGATCACCATAATTGAGCCTTGCACCGTATCCGTTAATGCAACAGCGCGGAAGCCCCCAATGATCACATAAACTAATACGGAAATTGCAAAAATAAAGAGTGCCGTTGTGTAGTTTAAGCCCGTTAATGATTCAATTAATCGAGCACCACCTACCCATTGTGCCATCATGGCAGAAAATAAAAAGATAATGATACTAATGGCTGATAAGATGACTATGGCATGACTTTTATAGCGCTCACGTAAAAAGTCTATTAACGTGATGGCTTGATAACGTCTTGCGATAATAGCAAATTTCTTCCCTAAAATCATTAAAACAAAATAACCTGCCGGAAGCTGAGCCATCGCTAGTAATACCCAACCAAGCCCTTTCGTATAAGCAACACCTGGACCACCAATAAAGCTACTTGCACTACCGTACGTAGCAATCATTGTCATCGCAAGGATGAAGCCGCCCATTTCACGCCCACCAAGGAAGTACTCCTGTAAAAATGAATTGGAAGAGCGTATATGCTTATTTGACCAGATACCAATACCAAAGATGATGACTAAAAATAATAGCAGTGGAACAATGACTTGCCAATGCATTATTGATCCACCTCCTCATCGTCAAATGGTACCTCTTTGAAGAAGAGTTTCATGACGAACCAGATTAAAATAATCATAAAGCCTGTCCCTGCAATACAGCTATAGAAAAACCATGCAGGGAAACCGAGTACATACGTATAGCTTGTTGGATCACCAGAGCCTAGTCCATAGGCAAAGCCGAACCAAATCGCAAAGTTAACGATAACAAGCCCGATACCGATAAGCGCCTCTCGATGCGCAATTTTATAACGTTGATCTTTCAAAATATAGTCCCCCTAACCTACTCTATTTTACTGATATGTTTGTATTATGGGAACCTTTGTGAAAAAAATAAATATCGGCACAACAATTTAATTTCAAAAACGATAAACAGAAATTTCCCCTTAATATTATGTTTGACGTTTAGACTCTCATTGACAGACTTTAATCAATGGTATCTAATAGCTCTACATCTAAATTTTCACTATCTTCCATGCTGTGAAATATTTCTAAGTGCCATTTATTTTTAAGTCTTTCATATTTATTTTCTTCAATCCACAAATGTAGATTCTTATAGGCATCCATTATTTTATGATTGGCCCCTTTATGTCTTAAAGTCGCATATCTTTGAGGTGGGATTGTTAGAGTGACCATATCATGTGGAATATCCTCGAACTCTTTTACTTCAACACAAACCCAGTATCCATCTTCTTCAACAAATTCATGTTCCACAACAAAAGCCCCAACTTGCTGTAAAGGATTTATTACATGTTTAATTTCGCTAATTCATTTATTTAACTGCAAAGACGTTTTAGGTATTTCGATTATATATTGATCATCCGAACATAAAACTCGAAAACCTACTAACTTTAGTTCCCCTACTTCTTTAATCCCTTTGTATTGCAATGTGTATTCTGTCATTTCCCCCCTCCTTATATCATTATTTTACAATTTCTACAATAAAAACAAATAATCCTCTTTTCAAAATTGAAAAAACGCCTAGATATCCAAGCGTTTTTCACCATCTTTATAATTTCTTTAATAAGCTTTGAAGCTCGTCTGCCTGTTGTGCCATTTCTTTGAACGAAATGGGCTTTGCATTAACGGAAGTAGACCTTCGGAAATATACCACCATTGAGAAAGGATAAACAGATAATCAATTATTTATATAATCCATTACTTCTTGTATATAATTTTCCAATGGTTGCCTTGTATTCACAGTGATACACCTATAGTTGGAGGGCTTTTTGCTATTTTGAAGTGTATGATTAAAAACTGCTTCTGATTTTATCTCTAATATTTGGCTAACCATTCTATCTCGATTTTTCAATCTATAATTTATCTCTTTGAAGTCATCAAGATAACACTCAATATATTTATATTTAGCATTATATTTTTCTGTTAGTAGTGTTCCTATATCGACCATTTCCTCATAAAAACAAGGACTATCAAATATTACGTTATGTCCTTGTGATAAATGAAAGTCAACTAAGGACCAATCAATATTATATGAAATCTTACCTAAAAGCTTTTCATCAATTGAAAACTCATCAATAGAATTTAATAGAGCTGATTTGACTATATCGTGGTCAATGATAATACTCCCCGTTCTTTTAGCAATCTCACGCGAAAGAGTGGATTTACCGGAACCAGGGAAACCTGCCATTTGTATAAAGAACAAGCTTCATCACCTATCTTCACTAAATTATTTGCACATCGCATAATCTATATAGCCCTAGGTCGAGCGGGAGTACTTTAATAAATACTCCTATACACGTGTTTGTATGATGTCTAATTGAAATTGCTTTTCTCTAGATTTGTTCTTGGTAGAAGTGGATTATGTCCCATATAGGTTAAAATCATTTTTATATTCTTCGATTAGGGTTATACCTATAATACCACTTGCTCCAAGTATCAATATTTTGTTCATCTAAGCTTACTCCTATTTAGCTGTATTTAAAGATACTAACGAAATAGTCTTCTTCAGGAAAATCACCTATATATTCTAATCCATTCCTTGAATAAAACTGTTTTAACTTTTCATTTCCAGCCCAACAATCTAAATACAGGGTTTTATCTAATCCTTTAGCCAAAAAACAAGCAAATTTTGTTATAGCAGAACCAATGTTTTTTCCTTGGAACTTCGGTAAAATGGCAATTTGAGATAGATACTTACTTTTATCATCAAAGGAAAATTCATTTATATTTTCTATATCATATATACAAAACGTTCCAATTATTTCTTCTTCTACTATTAAAACGTACAAAAAGTTATTCTTTAATTGGTTTATAATTTTATTATTATCCCAAGGATATTCCCATTGGTGTATTCCTTTTTGTTGTAAATTTAATGTAACCTCATTTAAAATATACAACAATTGCGATAAGTCATCGATTTTGGCTAATCTTATTTCCACTTTCAGCTCTCCTTTCATGGTTTTAGTTTTCATCAATGCTGAAAGAAGTTAATGGTTTTTCTGGTCGGTTAGGGCAATATTTGCAATTAGGGTCACTACATTTTGATTCAGTCCAACTATTACATTTAGGGCAAAAATAAGCATCAAAATCATCGTAATATACTAGATTAAACTTGCATTTAGAACAATATTTATCTTGTTCAATTTGACCATAAAATTCAAAGTTGTCTATTTTCACTTTTCCATACTTTTCTACTATTTTCATAAATGTACTCCTATATAAATATTTATGTATCAAATAACTATTTTAACATATATCATCCATTTAATTTTGAATATTCTCATTTTTTATTAATCTATCCTTCATCGTTAGTTGAATAGCAACAATCTTTTAGAAAACAGCCTATATCTTTTTTATTTAGGTGTTTAAGAAATAGACTTGAATGTACATTTAATAATTGATATGAATTACCGCAACATTAGATTGATGAACGAACAAATTGTTGTTGTAGTAAAAATAGAGACATCTGTGATAAAAAAGAGGATAGATAGAGCGAATTTATTTAAGCTCTTCTATCCTTTTTATAAAATTTTATGGGAGTGCTCGTTTGGAAAAAACTGTTCCCATTTTTGTACTTCAAATTGCTAGGATCAGCGTTTTCACCATCTTTAATATTGGAATTTCTTTAATAAGCTTTGAAGTTCGTCTGCCTGTTGTGCCATCTCTTTGGCTGAAGAAGCCATATTATCTATGAAAGCTAATTGCTCTTCCGCTGTTAACGTAACGTGTTCCGTACTTTCAGTTGCCTTGCTCGCAATACGTGCCATTGCTTCTGTTGAGGCAGTAACTTCTTCAACACTCGCAGACATCTGCTCCGTCACAGCAGAGATGTCATGCAACTGTGTACTTACCCCCTTAATCGACTGCATGATCTTGTGGAAAGCTAGCTTTGTATCATCGACGACATCCATACCTGCAGCAGCTTCTTTCGAGTTACTAGAAATAGCCGTAATAACATTAGCCGTATCATTTTGAATAGAATGAATAAGTGCTGCTATTTGATCAGCAGATTCCTTTGATTGTTCTGCTAATTTACGAACTTCATCTGCAACGACAGCAAAGCCTTTTCCTTGTTCACCAGCACGAGCCGCTTCAATGGCAGCGTTTAAAGCAAGCAAGTTCGTTTGATCGGCGATGCTTGTAATCACATCAACGATATTACCAATTTGCTGTGACTGATCACCTAATATTCGGACCTGCGCCTCTACATGGTCAGATGATTGATTAATAATTGTCATTTGATTCAATACACGATTCAAAGAGTCATTTCCTTGAGCAGCCTCATCACTCATTAAATCAGCAGCATCTGAAACCGTTGAAGCAGTTTCAGCAACTTGTTGAATGCCAATCGCCATTTCCTGCATGGCCGTTAAGCTATCACCTGTACTATGTAATGTTATTCTTGAACCATCTGCTAAATCTTGAAGTGTTGAAGTTAGCTGTCTCGTCATATCCGCCGTTTGCTGTGATTTAGATGTTAAGCCATCAGACGATACATCAACTTGTTTAGAGGATTGTGCTATTTGTTGCATTACTACCTTTAAGCTTGTCAGCATTTTATTAAAGGATTGCGCAAGCTCCCCTGCTTCATCCTTGGAATTAATTTGTAGCTGTTTTGTCAAATCTCCCTCTCCATCCGCAATGTCTCGAAGTTGAGCATTCATTTCACGAAGCGGCTTCACAAATGCTCTTGTGAACAGGAAGCTACCTAATATAGCAACGACAGCTCCGATGAACAATACAATGAGCAGCTTACCGATAAATGCAAAAATAATAGCATTCACCTCATCGATCGTTTCACCGACAAACCACATCCCAATGATGTCTCCATTTGCATCTTTAATGGGTGCATAGAGTGTTAAATATTTCGTTCCTACTACATCTGCCTCGCCTATAAAGGTTTCCCCTTTTTTCATTACATTTTCAACGACTTTTGGATCCGCATCTTTGCCAACTAAACGTTCTCCATTTAGCTTTAGATTGGTGATAAGTCCTTTTGAGCCTTGGAAAATGGTTACACCACCATCGATGCTTTCTCCAACCTCATCTACAAAGGCTTCCTGATCAACTATTTTTGTATCCCCTTTGTAAAGTTCCCCATCTTTTATAGTCCAATCTCCCTTAAACCGTTCATCTAGAAGCTTATAGCCGACCTTTGAAATATGGGTTACACTCTGCTCAAAATTGCTAAGCATAATTTGCTTCACTTGTATATGGGATACAAATCCAATCATCACGCTTAAAAATAGGATAACTCCAACTAAAAGCAAATTAAATTTGGTACTAATTTTAAAAGTGCGCAAATAATTCGTCTCTCCTTCCTCACATTCAACAGGAATATTATGTATAAAATGTAATCCATTTTTATTAAACATGATTCTATAAATAGTTTCAATACATTATCAATAAATTAACAATTTTTAATATAAATGAGCTGTTAGTGAGCAGTGGCTATGGCAAATACAATGAATTCACAACGTAGGGTCGATTTCCTTTCCGACTGAGCGCTTTGTAGCTGCCGCTTTGCTTTCGCTACAGAAAACATTTGTTGCTGACGCTTCGCTTTCGCGCAGAGCAGAGCTTCCTGGGGGCG
Organism: Lysinibacillus sp. NPDC056232; assembly: GCF_042267565.1. Classification (NCBI taxonomy): domain Bacteria; kingdom Bacillati; phylum Bacillota; class Bacilli; order Caryophanales; family Bacillaceae; genus Lysinibacillus; species Lysinibacillus sp. NPDC056232. The sequence goes on from NZ_JBHJTF010000002.1 coordinate 190,418, forward strand.
TCCAGTCTCCACTCCAATCAACTTATCCGCATAATATACGTTTTAACACACCTCTCGCTGGCGAACTAAAATTCTACATTTTTTTGGGAAGAGTTAGAAATTCATATTAATATATCTTTGAGGGAGAATTTATTTTAATATTTGGTCCTCAAGCAGGAGGCAAATGACTGTTGGACAGGAATTGGCTAAAATTCGGTTAAAACTTTTCCTTAATCTTACGACGAAAGATTTAGTTAGCTAAGTTATTTATTACGGTCATCAATCGCTTGAACAGCTAGTTCCAACGCTTTAATTCTTCTTTCTAAAAGCGTTCTTTGGGGACTACCAACCTTTGACTTCATATATATGTTCTCAATTGATGGTAATAAACCAGCGAGAACATTGCGCGTTTCTGCTAAATCTTCCTGGTTATAATGTTGGGGGCTTTGATTCCAAACGTTTTCTAGCATTGCTAAGCCAATGCAAACAGCTTTGAGTCGTTTCTTTACTAAGGTAGTATTTGCGCCTTTCTGGGTCATCTGTGACAGGGCACTTTCGAGTTTTCTGATTGTCGATTGTAAAGATTTTATTGATTCCAATTTTTCTACATTTGTTACATTTTCCATAGGAGTACTTACCTTTCTTCGTTTCCGAATATAATATTCCTTGATACATGATAAGATTGTTAGCAATCTGATTTCACTCGCAATATTTTATCATACATACAAAGAGGATTCTCAACAATCTACCCCAATTAAATAGCTTCTTCGTTTGCCCCATCTTTAAAGGACTTCTTCGAATAGAGAATTAAGAAAACATTTCATTTTTAGAACCCAAAAAACGCCTGGATTTCCAAGCGTTCTTTGTTATTTCGCAGCTTTCGCATACATTTGTAATGCTTTTTTATCAATTTTTCCGACACTTGTTTTTGGCAATTCATCGATGACAATAATCTTTTTGGGGATTTTGTAGCGACCTAAATGCTTGCTACAAATTTCTTTGATTTCTTCTAATAAACTATCTTCCTGATTCTGACAAACGATAAAGGCTACCACGGTTTCTCCCCAATAATCATCAGCTACTCCAATCACTGCAACCTCTTGCACTAGTTGGTGACGCAAAATACATTGCTCTACCTCCTGGGGATACACATTTTCACCACCAGAAATAATCATCTCTTTACTGCGACCAACTATATAAAAGTCACCATCTTCATCCACCATGGCTAAGTCGCCTGTTTTCAACCAGCCTTCATGCATGATTTTTTCAGTCTCCTGCTGATTATTCCAGTAAAACCGAAACATATGCTTTCCTCTGACCAATAGCTCTCCCACTTCGTTTGGTGCACAGCTTTCTCCAGCGCTATTAATAATTTTAGCTTCATTGAACTGCATACTCTTCCCTACTGCGCCTTTTTTCATACAGGCGGCCTCTCGGGAAATATAAAAATTATTGGGCCCCGCTTCTGTTAAGCCATAGCCCTCTTTAAAAAATAGCCCCTTCTTAAAAAATGCATCATGTATTGGATACGGACATGGTGCCCCTCCTGATAAAAATACGTTCATGGACGGGAAGCTACTCTTCTTAAAGTAATCCGTTGTAATCATCGCTTGGTACATTGTTGGCACAAAAAGTGAAATCGTCGTTTTATACTGATTAATCGCCTGAAGAGCGTTTTCCGCCTCAAATTTATCACCAATCACCACAGTACCGCCAGCCATTAATAGCGGTATACAGAGGGCATTCAAACCTCCTGTATGAAACAACGGCATATAATTTAACGTACAATCGCTATCATTCAAGCCCCAGCTAATAATTGTATTAATCGCATTCCAATTCACAGAATTAAAGGATAAGACAACACCCTTTGCCTTGCCAGTTGTGCCCCCAGTATAAATCATTAACCAAGGATCATTCAGGTCTACTTCTCGAATGTTGAGAACAGTTTCTTCACTAGCTAAACGAAGCGAATGCATATTTTCTAAAGATACAGGACATTTCATTTCTTCATCGTAAAGCAGTAAAGAAGGCGTAGCATCCGTTAAAATATCATGTAATTCCTCCGTACTCATACGCCAATTCAATGGCACGTAGATCAGTCCTCTTAATCCGCAGGCGAATAAGACCGCAAAAAGCTGGATGTGATTTTTCGCAAATACAGCAACACGACTTCCCGCCCGCAAGTTTTGGTGCTCCAAAAAATGACTCCATTTTGTGATTTCCTCAGTTAATTGCTGATAAGTCCATTGTTCCTTAGTTTCTAGGTTCACCAATGCTAGACGTTTTGGTGTTAACGATGCACGTTTTAATATCCAGGATTGCTCTACAAACATCTTGAAAGCCCCCTTATCACATCATAATTGCTCCATCCACATGAAGCGTGTGACCGTGGACATAAGAAGCCTCATCAGATGCTAAAAATAAATAAGCATTGGCAATATCTCTAGGTGTTCCTAATCTTTGCAATGGCACGATGGAGCGCATTTGTGCCAGAACATTCTCTGGCATTTTTTTCACCATGTCTGTTTCTGTAAAGCCTGGTGCCACCGCATTCACGTTGATCCCTTTGCGCCCCAATTCCTTCGCCCAAGTTTTTGTCATGCCGACAATGGCGGCCTTTGTGGCAGCGTAATTCGTTTGGCCGACATTGCCATAGACACCGCTAACAGAAGATGTATTAATAATTTTGCCCCCACCTGCAGCAATCATATGTGGTATTACCTCTTGGGTACAATTGAAAACGCCAGTCAAATTCACATCAAGTACCTGATGAAACTGGTCTTCTGTCATTTTTGTTAACATTGCATCACGTGTAATACCTGCATTGTTCACTAAAATATCGACTCGGCCTATTTGCTCTATGACTGTTGCCACTAAGTTCTTGACGCTCTCTCTATCTGCAACGTCTACTTGCACAAATAATGCTTGATCCCCTAAATGCTGGGCAGCTGAAACACCAGCATCCTCATTAAAATCTGCAATGACAACGAATGCACCCTCTTCAATAAATCGTTCAGCAGCCGCATAGCCAATCCCGTTCGCAGCTCCTGTAATAATGGCAACTTTATTGTTTAAACGCATACTTTTTTCCCCCTATTTCTAAAAACGTTTCAATTTCAGAAGTCAGCTGTGGTAAATCATCAATTAATGGAGAATGACCACAGTCTTTTAAACTGACAAATTGTGCATTCGCACCTAAATCGAGCATTGTTTCGTCATTCATTCCTTCTGTTATAACGTAATCACGATCCCCTCTTAACACTAAAACCGGAATAGTGATCTGTTGCACCTCATGAGTACCTTTTGTGACCTCATGATCAACTGCACTTATATTAAAGACGTTTAACGCATGATAAACTTCAGCTAAATTTCTTTGCGTCAGCATATCCTCTACATAGTTCTGATAGTGTTCCGGGCTAGGCTGCTTATGGGTGTAAATTAGTGCGTTCCAGACGGACTGTAAGCCCTGTACATTTTTCGAATCATAGAAGCCTTGTACTAATTTTGTTTTAGATGTATCGACGAGTACTTCTTCATAGGTAAAAGCCCTTTTTAATGCTGCTTGATTGCCAGTACCTAAATCCGTGTAAAATGGATAGCCTCTCGTAGATGCCGAGGCTAGTAAAATGAGTTGCTGACAATAGCCAGGGTACTGAGCGACAAACTGCATACATACCGCTCCGCCCGTTGACCAGCCAATCATGTCAAACTGTTGCAATTGAATGGCATCCACAAAAAACTTCACATCATCGCTAAAATCTTTAATAGCGGAAATTGGTTTATGATAAGATGAACCACCAAAACCTCGTAAATCCATCGCATAAACTGTATATTTTTCATCCAACGCATCGATTAGAACGTCCCAATGCTTGGAGGATGTCATATTACCATGAATCAGTAATAAAACACGTTCCCCCCCTTGACGTTTGCGATAAGCAATCGTTTCTCCATTTGATAGCTCAACAGTTTTTAACATCGCATTTCCCCCTTATCCCCATCGAATCGTAATAGCTCCCCATACATAGCCAATCCCTGCACTAACAAGTGTGACGATGTCTCCATCGTGGATACGGCCTTCATCTAACGCCAGCTGCAATGATAATATTTGGTCAATCTGTCCGATATGACCATACTCTTGTAAGTATATAGACTGCTCCTGCTGTAAGCCGAGTTCAGATAAAATATAATCATGAGCAGACTTTTTCATGTGAAGCATTGCTAAATAGCCAATATCCCCCTCATTTAATCCACTTTTCGCCAAGGATGTTCGAATTACCTTCAAAAAATTGCTTAAAGATTTTTGCTCTAAGCGCTCCTTCATCCCGATTGGATCGATCACATCGAGCTGATACAAATGATTTTCTAAATCAAAAGGCGTCAAAGGTTTTTTTGTACCACCGACAGGAACGACTACATCCTCTGAGAACGAGCCATCCGTCATAATATCTACCTCTAATAAATGATTTTTGTCATAGTCTTTTTGTAAAAGGATAGCGCCACCACCAGCTGCTAAATTGTACATAAAGCGTGTTCGAGTATTACTGTAATCGATAAAATCAACGTTTCGATAGCCACCAGCTAGGAGTACGGTATGAATAGTATCATCCGACACCATTAAGCTTTTCGCTAGCTTTAGTGCCATAATGGTCGTGCCGCATCTTAATTGCACATCGAATGCCCAAGCATTTCCGGCTCCTAGCTCCTCCTGCATTTTTATAGAAGCAGTCCACAAGGGATACTCCTTATGCTCCTCTCCCATATAAATCACAACATCAATGTCCTTAGGGTCGATATGAGCCTTGCGTATAGCGTCCTGTGCCGCCCATATCCCCATTTGTACCGTATGATCGCCCTCACCGGGAATAGGCTTTTCATAAATACCCATTTTTTGCCGAATAATATCCTCTGGAATATTGGAAAGCGTCGCAATCTCTTTAGATGTCATTTTCGTTTGTGGAATATAGATTCCTGTACTTACAATGCCTACAGTCATTCAAATCACCCCTTTTCCTGCGGCAGGACAACCGATGATTGATCTTTTCCCTTGCGCTTTAATCGCCATTTCCAAAACATCATGCGCAGTGATCCAATAATTCCTTTTGGGAAAAAGATAACAGCTAAAATATAAAGAACCCCAAAGAAAATAATCCAACGTTCAAATATTGGATAATCACGAGCTAACCCTGAAAGTGCATGCTGTGCATATTCAATAACAGCCGATCCTAGTAATGGTCCGACCAATGTGCCAACACCGCCAATAATCGTCATTAATAATGCATCTAACGTAATGTCCATTGTCATCACACTCGTATTGACAAAACGGAGGGAGATAGCATATAAGGAGCCTGCTAAGCTTGCAACCGTTCCTGCGACAACGGATGCAATCACTTTATAGTACAAAGTGTTGTACCCTAATGATTTTGTTCGTTGTTCATTTTCCCGAACAGCAATTAAAATCCGACCAGTTGGCGAGTTCACGAAGCGATAAAGCGCAAGAAAAATAATGACTAAGCATGCAAGAACAAAGAAATAAAACGTCATCCGATCTCTAAATATTTCTGGTGCTCTAAACGTAAAACCATCATTTCCATATGTGACAGAACGCCATTTTTCTGCCACTACTAAAAATAGTCCTGAAAAAGCTAATGTCAGCATCGCAAAGAAATGACTTTTTAATCGAAGTGTCAGTAATCCTACTAAAAAGCTAATGAAGCCTGCTAGCAACATGCCGACTATGATCGATACTAAAAAGGTTGAAAGCGTTGGCTCCATTTGTTTCAGCATGACAGCCGTCGTATAGGCACCTAAGCCAAAAAACATAGCATGGCCGAACGACACAATACCTGTATAGCCAAGGAGAATGTCATAGCTCATCGCTAAAATACCGAAAATAAAGATTTGCGTTAATAAAATAATGATCGTCCTTGAATCATTGACGAAAGGGAGAAGCACTAAAATAGCTAACATGAGAAAAAAACATAGATGCTGCAATGAAAGCCTCATTTTCATGTGGATCTCTCCTTTCTCATAGCAAATAAACCTTGTGGACGGAAAATTAAAACAATGGCCATTAAAATCATATTGACCGCAAGCGATAGCACCGGCACATAATAAGCCATAAAGCTACCTGCTAAACCGACTAATATGGCTGCCAATAGCGAGCCCGAAAAACTACCCATTCCTCCGATTACGACAACGATAAAGCCTAAGATCGCATACTCCATGCCCATTTCCGCATAGATGACACCTGAATACGGAGCCATTAACATGCCACTAAGTGCTGCTAGTGCCGCACCAACCCTAAAGACATATAAAAATACTCGCTTTATATGAATGCCAAGTGCCTGTGCCATTTCTTTATCCTGTACACCAGCCCGAACGATGAGCCCGATCTTCGTCTTTTTTAGCATGTATTGGAAAATACCGAAAATGATAAAGCCTACTACAATAATAAATAATCGATATTTTATGATAATAACGTCTCCAATTTCCCAGCTACCTGTTAAGGTACTCGGCGTTTTCACTGCCACACCATTTGGACCAAAAACAACTTTAATCATCTCCTGCAAAACAAGCATCAGCCCTAATGTTATTAAAATTTGCTGAACATGATTGCCATAGACAGGTGTTATTATTAATTTTTCAGTAATGAGTCCGAGTAAAGCTCCTGTTACGATGGCACCTACAATCCCAACTAGAAAGCTCTCTGTAAACATATACGTAAAGATCCCAGCATAAGCCCCCCAAACAAATAAACCACCATGTGCAAAGTTCAAAACATCCATTAGTCCAAAAATTAACGTCAGACCTGCCGCCAGTAAAAAAATTAACATGCCAGTTGCCAGGCCATTAATGACTAAATTGACGAATAGCTCCAATAAAGTACACCACCTTTATCCGATTCCAAGATATTTTCTTTTTAGTTCTTCATGATGGATAAGATCCTGCATGTTGCCCGAGTGAACGGTTCTGCCATCATCAATCAATGTGTACGTATCGCCAATTCGGCTCGCCATCATAAAATTTTGCTCTACAAGTACGATGGATGTTTGCTTTTTCATTTCAACGATGGCCTCCATTACTTTCGCTACTACTATTGGCGCCAGTCCTTTAGAAGGCTCATCAATCAACATTAACTTACTATCGTTGATAAATGCCCGTGCCATGGACAGCATTTGTTTTTGACCACCTGAAAGATGTCCACCAGCCTTCTTCCAAAATTTCTTTAAATCAGGAAACAGCTCCAGCACATAATTTTGCCGCTCTAAAGTAGCTGTATCTTCTTTACGCATGGCTACTTTCATATTTTCCTCTACCGTTAAATCTGCAAAAATACCTTGGTTTTCAGGTACATAGCCTATTCCTAATTTTGCCACTTTATAGGTCGGGCTTTTTTTAATAGAATGTGAGCGATATTCTACCTCTCCCTTTGAGGCAGGTGTTAACCCCATAATCGTTTTTAGAGTAGTCGTTTTGCCCGCTCCATTTCTGCCGAGCAGTACACTTACTTGCCCTTCCATTGCCTCAAAATTGACCCCCTGCAAAATATGGTATTGCCCGATATAGGTGTGGACATCATTTAATTTCAGTAAGGTGTTCATCGTACAGACCTCCTAAATATGCATTTTGTACGGTTTCGTTTTTCATGATGTCCCCTGGTGTTTCATCTGCAAGAAGCTGGCCATTAAATAGCACCATAATCGAATCCGACAAATCTAGAATCATATCCATCTTGTGCTCGATGAGGAGAATGGTTTTATCCCCTTGATTTTTAATCGTGCGAATCACTTCTAAAATCGTTGGCACCTCCTCTAAAGACATGCCTGCCGTTGGTTCATCAAGTAAAAGGATTTCCGTATCAAGTGCTAACAGCATAGCAATTTCAAGCTTCCTCTTTTCCCCATGGGATAGCATTGTCGTAAAGGCATCTCTTTTATTGTCAAGCAATACAAGTGTTAATAGCTCCTCCGCTTTTTCTGTAATTGCCTTGTAGCTTTTATAATGGCGAAATAATTGATAACGAACTTTCTCCTTGGATTGCACAGCCAAACGGACATTTTCTAAAACGGTCAAGTTCGGAAAAACATTCGTAATTTGAAAAGAGCGCCCTAGCCCCATTCGTGTTCTTTCAATTGCTGATTTTTTCGCAAGTGATTGCCCCTTAAAATAAATATCTCCGGCAGTCGGCTTTAACTCTCCACTTAGCAAATTAAAGAAGGTTGTTTTTCCAGCTCCATTTGGTCCAATAATTGATTTCAAATGCTTTTCCGGCATATTAAAATTCACATGGTCGACAGCTGTGTGTCCACCAAAACGAATGGTTAAGTTTTCTGTTCGTAAAATGGGTTCCATCGTATTCTCCTTTCTAGTGCTTCCATCTCTCTTCACCCATTCTCATCTGAAAGTGGGTGAAGAGAGACAGAAAAATATCTGTCTCATAATTTCACTTATTCATGATCGGAGGTGCCGTTTCTTCAGGGCTAAGCTCACGAATTAGCACTGGTACTGGATAATCTACACCATCTTGTTTTTCTAGACGGATCGAATACATCGATTGTAATGCTTGATGGTCTTCTTTTCGGAAAGTCATCTTTCCTTTTGGCGTTTCAAATGACATCCCTTCCATAATGCCGATCAGTTTTTCTGCATCTGTATCACCATCTGATTTTTTCAGCGCATCTACAATTGAGATGGCTGCAGACATGCCTCCTGGCGTAAATAAATCTGGAACTTCATTGAAGCGTTTTTTATGTTCCTCAACTAACCATTTATTTACATCATTTTGTGGTAACGTATTGTAATAAACAGAGAACCCTTCCATGCCAATTAACGGATTCATAAATTTTAATGCAATAATATCTGGTGCACCCGTTGAAATTTTAATGCCTTTTTCTTGAATTTTTAAATCGGCAATTTGATTCCACGGTGAGTTTGCACCAGCCCATACAACAAATAAATAATCTGGTTTGGCATCAATTACTTTTTGCAAATTAGATGTAAAATCAGTTGCTGCTGGATCTGCATATTCCTCTAAAACAATTTCTGCGCCTAGCTTTTCCGCAGCTGTCTTAAACGCCTTTACCCCATCCCAGCCAAAAGAATAGTCCGGCGCAAACGTTGCGATCTTAACACCTTTTCCTGCGATCGCGGCCGCTGCTGCATAAGCATCCTGAGAAGAATTTCGACCTGTACGGAAAATATATTTATTAAATTCTGAGCCCGTAATACTATCCGCTACCGCAGGCTCCACCACCATAATCTTTTGATACTCTTCCGCAAGTGGTAAAACAGCAAGCGTATCACCTGAGCTAGAGGAACCTACTAAAAAATCAACCTTGTCATCTTCTAATAGCTTTGTCGCTTTTTGGACCGCAACCTCAGGCTTTGTTTCTGTATCTTCATAAACAATTTCTATTTTCTTACCGTTAACCTCCATCGTGCCGCCTGTAGCATAATCAATCCCTAATTCAAAGCCATTCTTTGTTTGTTTCCCATACGATTCCAGAGCACCCGTCAATGACGCAAGCACACCGATTTTAATAGTGCCGCCTTTCTCCGTAGTCTCCTTTGTATCATCCTCCGAAGCCTTACTACCAGTTGAACTATCCTTCGTCTCATCCGAATTACAAGCCACCATCAACATTGACAGCATTAATAAAAGCACAATTAACCCATGCTTCTTCATCCCATATCCCCTTTCATAATGAACTAAAAAGAAAGCGCTTTCGTTGCTATGTAAACACTATATAAAACTACAGTTACAAATTAGTTACAAGATAGTTGGGTCAGTTTACTGAGCCAACTATCTCTGCAGCGAAAGTGCAGCGGAGCGCAACGGCAGTCGCAAGATTTCTGCAGAGAAAGTGGAGTGAAGCGAAGCGCAACGGAAGTGTGGTTTTTCCGGGTATGAGAGGTTTATCGAAACAGTTTTGAGATTTATCGAAAACTTTTGATTGTTTATCTACCAACTTTTTTAATTTATCTACCAACTTTTTTAATTTATCTACCAACCTTCGAAAAATATCGCTATCTGTCCGCACTCAAAGGATATTTACTGCCCTTTTCTCGTCAAGTATGAGAGGACCCGGGATGAGAGATTTATCGGAACATTTTTGAAAATACAGTACAGTAGCATACCTCGTGGGGGCAACTTTTTTTACAATTTATATAAATTTCATATTAATTCATTAGTAATAATATATTATCCATATTGAAATCTGGTTTTTATAATGAAGATAGCACTTTTAAAAGGAGGGACTAGAATGGAGTTTAGTAAACTTGGTAATAGCGGATTAACAATAAGCAAGATTGCATACGGAAACTGGATAAATCATGGGGGTAAAGTAGATGAGGATACTGCAAAAGAGTGTGTTAAAGCAGCACTAGATGTCGGTATAACTACATTCGATACTGCTGATGTTTATTCAGAAACTAAAGCTGAAGAAGTACTCGGCAGGTCTTTACAAGGTATACGCCGGGAGAGCATTGAACTATGTACAAAGGTGTGCCATCCGACTGGGAATGGGCAAAACGATAAAGGTTTATCACGAAAACATATTCTAGAAAATTGTCATGCATCTTTGCGTCGGTTACAAACAGACTATATAGATGTCTATTATGCACACAGATTTGACCCAACCACTCCTCTTGAAGAAACGATGTTAGCTTTCGCAGATCTTGTCAGACAAGGTAAAGTGCTTTATATCGGTGTAAGTGAGTGGACAGCAGAACAAATTACACGTGGTGCTGCACTTTCACGAGAATTGAGTATTCCGTTCATCGCAAGCCAACCCCAGTATTCAATGTTGTGGAGAGTTATCGAAAGCGATATTATACCAACCTGTCAACGTGAGGGACTTGGGCAAGTAGTATGGTCGCCTTTAGCACAAGGTGTTCTCACTGGAAAATATCTACCCCAAAAACCAGTACCAGCCCAATCGCGTGCTAATTATCCGGCTGGTAAACCATTTTTTAATAAACTTGCACAACGTTGGATGAACGTCAATGTGCTCACTGCTATTCAGAAGCTTAAACCCATCGCACAAGAGATTGATCTTACACTCGCTCAACTCGCAGTAGCTTGGGTACTACAAAACCAGAATGTTTCCTCAGCAATTATCGGTGCCTCGAGCCCAGAACAGGTAAGAGAGAATGCGCTCGCTTCTGGTGTCAAACTAGACATTGAAATTATGAATCAGATTGACAAAGTATTAGAAGGTTTCGTTGAGTACGATCCAAGTAAAACAGGTTAATAATATTGTATTACCCATCCCCTTTAGGATGGGTTTTTATTTTTGGTGATCAAGTTGTAAAATCGAATACATCTCTCTAACAACTGTTAAGAAATGATCTACTACTGCAGATTTTTCATCTTGTCTCCAACCAACATATAAATTTACCTTTGGTGTAGTCTCTTGGATTTTTTTATAGATAACCCCAGGATGTTTATAACTTTCCACCGACGATGGAACGACAGAAACTCCCATTCCGGTTGCCACTAAATTAACAATCGTTTGCATTTGAATAGCTTCTTGAACAACATTTAAACTTACACCATGATCCCAAAAGTAGCTAATAATTAAATCATAAAAATTTGGACCCATATGACGCGGAAACAAAATAAATGGTTCATCAATTAACAATCGGAGTGGTATTTCGGGCAATGAGGCGAAAGGGTGATCTTGATGTAAAACCAATCTTAAAGATTCTTCCGAACAAACTTCAGAAGATAGTATCCCGTTGTTCTGTTTAGAACGAATAAATCCAATATGAATTTGTTTCTCATAAAGCGCTTTTAATTGCTGCTCCGTTGTCATTTCACGTAATATAAGATGGATTTTAGGAAAGCGTTCTCGAAATTCATTAAGAACTTCTATAACAATTTCTGTGGAATCGACAAAACCAATAATTAAGTTCCCTATTTTCCCTTCAGCTGCAAGTTGTGTTTCTTTTATAGTTCTTTCTAACTGAAGCAGTGTTTGTTGAGATCCTTCTAAAAATATCCTTCCAGCATCCGTAAGTTCAACCATTCTTTTCGTTCGATGAAAAAGTTGAACTCCCAATTCTTCTTCTAATTTACGAATTTCTTGGCTTAAAGGAGGTTGCGCCATCCTAAGTCGTTCTGCTGCACGACTAAAATTTAATTCTTCTGCAACCATTATGAAATATCGTATTTTCCTAATATCCATTTTCATCTATCCCTTCTACTAAAATCGATTCAGGACTTCTTTTAATATTGAACTCATTGGTGCCTTGTATTTTTTAGCCATGCTTTTTATGTTTTACGGCTCTTTGGTTTAAGGAGAGAAAGATATAAATTCGCCTGATTGATGAATTTATCCAGAATCAATACAAAAATTGAGAAAATAACATTGGTAGGCATAATCGGATATATTGCCATTCTACTAGCCTAGGTTTGTATGGTATTTGAAGTGATAATCCATATATCAGTAACGGTATGCCAAATAATCCCCCTAAAAGTCCACTTCTATGATGTTACTTTTTTATTAAATCCATAGGTTAAATTTAATTTTAACAGTTCAAAAATTTTTAGCATAGCATCTAAGTCCTTATAGATAAATTCTGTGTCATTTTCCTATTTTTTAGGATGAAAATTAAAGATCATACAAACTAGTTATCCTGTTATCAGCTTACTTTCACAAAAAATTGCAGCAAAAAATCAAACTCATACACTTCGGGTTTCTACAAAGTGAAGTCTAACAATTCCTCAAAAATCAAATCCAACTACATTTCCACGTTAGAAACTTTTTTATAAAAAAATAAAAGATACTTTTCAACCAAATCCAGAAAAAACTTTCCATTTATGTGCGAGTGTTCCATAAAAATTTCGTTATAGTATGTATAACGATCATAAGGAGTGACAAAATGAATGATTTTATCGAGCGCCTTCAACGACATGATGAAAATGCTCTTAAATATGTAGTTGAACACTATTTAGGATTTGTGAAGGCAATTACTTTGAAAATTTTAGACAAACCGTCAGATTACATGCTAGTAGAGGAATGTGTAAATGATGTATTCCTTCTAATATGGCAAAAAAGTATTTATTTCATCGGGGGCGAAGCGGATTTTAAAAAGTGGATTGGGATGATTACTAAATATAAAGCGATTGATATTTACCGAAAACAGCAAAAACAATTTGCCACACTGCCTATGGATAATATCCTGCCTCTTATCGCCTCAGATAATATTGAACAAGAACTGGATAAATTGTATGCGAAAGAACAATTGCTACTTGAAATAATGCATCTACCTGATTTAGATAGAGAATTATTTTTAATGAGGTATTATCTAGAATATTCAAATAGTGAAATAGCAGAAATTCTACATATTACAAAATCTGCAGTGGAAAGTCGTTTATATCGAGGAAAGAAGAAGCTTGCTAAAAATCCTAAATTAAAGGAGTGCTGGATATGAATAAGGAAAAAATTATCTTACAGTTAGATATAGAAGATATCGTACCAGTGGTGGTTTCAAAAAATGAAAAGCAAAAGGTAATTAACACCGTTTTACAAAAGAAACCAAAATCAAAGAAAATCCGTAAATGGGCAATTGCTTCAATTTTTGCTATTGGAATTAGCTCAGCTTGCTTAGTAAATTTTCCATCTCTGGCTTCTAAATTACCAATAAATGATTTAAAAATTCACAAAACTATGTTCTCAAAACAGCATGAATTTATCTTTAATCGAATTTCGATTTCAGGAAATTCAGCGTACATTTACTTTAGCTGTGATATGGACTTTGCTACCGAATTCATAACTTTAGACATAGTTGATAATTTAGAAAATCATTATGAAGATACAACAGAAACGACGACATCAAAAGTAACCGATGATTACTCAAATGGTCAAGCAATAATAAGTAACTTTAATGCTGATGCTTCCACAATTTTCATTACGCCAATAATTCGTACAATGGATAACGAGGGCAAAGTCACTAAAGAAAGACTTGAGACTATAAAAATTGATATAGATTCTAATGAGGAAAATACGTGAAAAGAAATTAGACAGAAAGAATCCCTTGAATTTATTGAGTAAGTGAATTCTTCAACAGATCAAGGGATTTCATTCTGTCATTTTATTCAAAATATCAATCGTTAAATTCCTTCACCCTATCTAACCATTCATGCATAAGGCTATTAAACAAAACAGCTTGTTCAATTTGCAAGTTATGCCCAGCCTTATCTAAAATTGTGAAGGCTACTCTTGGGAATTTATCTAAAACGGCAAAAGCGTCCTTATAGCCAACAATCGAATCTTGTTTACCTAGCAAGAAAAGACTTGGCTTGTCAAAAGTAAGTTCATCTACAGCAAAAGAAAAACCATAACTTTTCTGGACTTTTTCTAAAAACTCCATATCTGCGATTTCACAACCTGCTAACACTTCATTCGTATATCGATGACAATTATATTCATCTAAAACAACTAAATTTGAGCTGAAATCCTCTAGTTCCTCTTTCGTTATGGTCGATAAAAATTCTTTATCCGACAAGACAATACTTTGTTCTGGCACTGTTCGATCTTCTTTATCAGGAATAATCAATGGACAAATAAACGCAGCCCCTAAAATTTGTTCATGATACTTCCTCATGATTCCTCGCACTAAATATCCACCATAAGATTCTCCTACCAATAAATAACGTTCATTTGGTATTAAGGAATGAATAAGTTCTACTACGGCCTCTAACATTTCATCTGAGTTATTGATCATTTCATAGTCTGTCGTCTTGCCCATTCCTGGAAGGTCAATATAAATTCGTTTCCAGCCCTCCCTTTCTGCAAAAACAGGCTCCATACATCCCTTCATTAGTCTATGGTCTGGCGAATATCCATGGAGCATTACGATTGGTGTTCCAGTCCCAATTATTTCATAGTAAATATTCGCATTACTTACCTTACAAAATGACATAGTAGTTCCTCCAATATTATTATAAAAATTCAAGTGTGTTGATTAACTATTTTTATCCACCCTAATTAATTAGAAGGCACTGATTTCCGCTACGGGCTACTCGCTTTCCCGCGGGAGTCGAGTAGCCCTACGCTACAATCAGTTAAAATGGGAATATTTTAGCAAAATTGCAACAAAAAAATCCTTTTATCGCTCAATAATAAACCTATTTTTTTCCTAATCAACACGATTTATAAAAATTATTGATTAATATACATAAATGTTCATAAAAAAATTGTTATGGCTTTTTTCTTGTAGGAGCCGGTTGATTGGGGTGGAGACTGGCGACACCTTAGGGATTAGCGTCACAGATGCGACCCTGGAGCGAAGCGGGTAGGAAACGAAGGCTAAAAGCATCACGTCTTGTGATAACGCCTTCGTGACCAACATCCTGTCGCTGCCGCTACGTTGCACTACGCTTTCGCACAAAAAACACATGTTGCCTCGACGCCCCCAGGAAAGCGCCGAGTCTCCACTCCAATCCATAAGCTGTTATTACAAAAAAATGGTCATTATACCTATATACACTAGCCCATTATTAAATCATATACAACCATTGTCGATTCCATCGGTGTTGTATTTAGTTCATTTTTTAATTGCTGCACACATTTTTCATACCATTTTAACGCAAGAGAGCGATTTTGTAAATGATAGTAACTATACATTAACAACCGATAGCCTTCTTCCCATAATGCATCCTCACGAATCATTTTTTCTGCATAAAAAATGGCTTGCTTATAATTTTGCTGCCTCGTCGCATTTTGTGCTAATCTTTCAAGTACTTCAATATATAATGATTGGAGCTTTTCTCGATCCTGTATGAGCCAATCTAACTGCTTTTTTTCAGCATAAAGTGTATCCGTATAGCTTGATTCAGCAAGATACAACCATTCATTTGACAATTGTGGATCGAACTCCTCCATCCCTAATTCATAATAATAAAGAAAGCGTTCGACATCGATTTGCAGAAACTGAATATGCTGCAATTGATACATATTATTTTTGCGCTGAATGAAAAAACTATCCTGACGCGCATTTCTATTTGGCTCAAGAACCTTTAATAACGTATTTAAGACAACTTTAAAATCCCGATCTAGGGACTCAACATTCCGCTCTGGCCATAATGCCTGTGCAATCTCTTCCTTTGGCGTAAAGCGATTACGATGGCCATATAAATAGATGAAAAGCTCCTTCGATTTATCGCGCTGCCATTCTTTATCCTCAAGCTTCCGATGCTTTCTGATTAAATCTAAACTTCCTAAAAAATTCACCTGCATTTCCTCATGTGGATACACGATATTGTCTTCCACTTGAAAATAGCTAAGCATCGTCAAAATAGCGGCATTTTCCCCATCACATTTTCTACTAAATTGTAAAAGCTCATAAAAAATCATCCTATTTGGTGGACCAAGAATGGTCTTCCTTTGTAAAAAATAGTCATAGCCATTTGTGATGCATAACTGTGCAAACTGCTGAAAATAATGATTGAATTGTTGCGGTTTATTTTCTTTGAAGGCAATGACAGATTGAAAGAATAGTACATGCATCGTACCATTTTGATCGCCACAGTCGTGGAATAATTGCTGTGCCTTCATTAATAATTGTCGCGCTCGTTCATATTCTTGTTGAGAAAGAATGATTTTCACTTCAGCGATTAATATAAGAGAGGTCATCCAAGCGTCTTGTACTTGCTCCGTTTCCCGTAATCCAAGGGCTACATATTTTTTAGCAGAGACAATATCTCCTTGTGCATGTTTGACAATTGCTAGTCCCATGTACGGCTCGGCCTTTACACGAGATATATTGATAGTATTCATTAAAGTAAGGGCCTTCTCATAAGCACGACAGGCTCCTAGATAGTCAGGAAAATCGACTAATAATAAAGCATGTGCTTTGCGAATATAGCCAACAGCCTCAATAAAAACCGATTTTTCGCGTAATCCCCTACGAATCCCATGCTGAGCGGCATACCAGGCATCCTTTCCCAGTCCTAATAGTGCATAGACAAATGATGCTAATAGCTCACTCTCTCTATGTGTCGCGACAAGCTGTGGTGGTAATTCTAATCTCTTCGTTAGTAATTCCTTTGCTTCCAACAGTTGCCCTGTTCTTAACAATATTCGAACATCGACATTTGCTCTTTGTAGCACTTCCTCCGTTAAAGCAACCTCTTCGGTAAAAATTTGTGCGCCTTTCGCCTTTCCTAAATTCACTAGATTTTCAGCATACTGACGTTGCAATTCGAGAAGTTCCTCTTTGTTTAACGGCGTATGATTCGCTAACTCTAAGGCCGTTTTTAAATGCGGCTCTGCCAATGCTGGCTGGATCGTATCGAGGTAAATATGTGCTAAACCAGCTTGCGCTTTTGTCATAAAGAGATAATCATTCTTATTTTTTGCGATATTTGCACAATTTTTATAGGATTGCTTTGCTCTTTCATAATAAGCACGATAACGGTGGCATTCACCTTCAAAATAATACAATTTGTAATATTCAGATTTTTCAGCAGCTGTAAATCGGTTTATTTTTTCTAATAACCACTCAAATTGCCCAGCACGGACTAGACTTTCAGCATGATTTTGTAATAGCTCACCACAAAAATCTTGATCATTCGTTTTAAAAGCATGATGAAGAACAGCTTGTATATTGTATTGTTTTACATAATACAATGCTGCTTGTTTATGCAATGCAATATACTGTGAAACATTTTGTTGTTGCCACTTTAGCTCTAAAAATCGTCTGAACAAGGCATGAAAACGAAATAAACCATCCTTCGTAATAGGTTGAATAAATAAATGCCGCTGGACAAACAGTTTTAACGCCTGTGCAATTTCCGTACCATAAAATTGTGAAATAAGCGCCTCTGAGAAAGTGGGGAAAATCGCTAACTTTAATAATGCCTCTTGCTCAAATGCAGACATCTTAAAATAAACTTCCTCCGATAAATAGGTGAAAAGATCATTGGTAGAAATATTTAGCCAATGAGCTAATGTCTCATTGTTCCACTGCTCAGCTAATAAAGAAATACTAATGGCCCAGCCCTCTGTAATTTCCAAAACCTTAGCTATTTCATCTTCTGTTAAATGCACTTCTACATAATCCTCGAAAAAAACAGCAATCTCCTCTGAAGAAAATGCTAATTCTCCTTCTGCAATAACGAGTAATTTTTTTTGTAGCTTTAATTTTCTCGTAATATCCCAATTCGGTAACGTTCTAGAGGCGATGATAAAATGAACATTTGGTGGGGAAAACTCAATTATTTTTTCCATCACATAATTTATATGAAATTCATGGTCAACGAGATGGTAGTCGTCAATGACAATTAAAATCGGCCCTTCGATTTCACATAAACTATTGACAAACAGCTTGAACCATCGATTAAGTTCTTCTATTTTCGGAAAACGGGATAATTGATTCCATGCATCAAATTCTTGGCCGAAGCCCGGAACAATTCGTGTGATACTAAAAAATAAATGCCTTAAAAACGGCAATATATTATCATCTTCCTCCGACACACTATACCAAGAAAATTTGCTTGATTGTGCATGTAGAAATTGTGTAAGGATTGTTGTTTTGCCATACCCTGCCCCACTATGAATAAGTGTGCAAGTATGGTCTAGGCTTTTTTTTAATGTTCTCATTAAAGTAGCTCTACTAATACAATGATTGGACGGACTCGGTGGAATACATTTTGATTGAATAATAATGTCTGTCGTCATTTAGCGATAACCTCCCCATTCAATTGGTTATGTAAGGTTATAAGTCTTCAGAGTTAAAATCTTTTAAATAATGAGTTCATCTTTATAACGTGGGGATGATCTTGTGAACTCTTTACATTTAAGTATCGAATAAAAGCGAAAACTCAAGTATCGTAATTGTTGCTGAGACAAACCACGAGAGGCGTTTTCGCTTGGTACTCCAAGTTTATCATAACTTTTTTTCAAGTTTCCTTACCATCCGATGAATAATCAACATTATTTATCGTATTTCTTAAACTCATGAGTTTCCATTAGTCTTTGGAAAAAGATATTTTTGGCTTCCCTATAGGCATCCATTGATTTGGCTTCGTATTCTTTCTTCAATTTATCATATGCATCGCGATATTTATTATTTGCCAATAAAACTTCTCTAAATTTCCAAAAGAAATCAAACTCAGAATCAATTACAGTTAATTGAACTCCTAAAGGAGGATCACTTGTATCATCTTTAAATGCCCTAAATGTAGCTGTTTTGACACTTTCATCAATTTCTATCATATAAATTTGATAGTAGTTCTACTGCTATCGAAAATTGTTCAGCACTAACACGTACTTGGATGTCTAAATCACTTTAGTCACGCTATTAGGAATTGCTGAACTACCAAAATGCTGGATATCAGCCTCTGGTAGTAATTCTGTTAGTTTATTTTCGTGTATCCAAAAAGTTTTCTCAGCATTTCCATGAAATAGTTCACTATTAAAAAAATTTACTTTTTCCAGATAAACTCCCCCCAATCTATCCTTTTATACAAAGCAGCAACGTTACATTGTAAACTACTTTAGTAGATATTACTAAACTAATTCTATAGTAAACGTAGTAATTCGAATTGGTACTTTATCCTTTATTTTACCATCATAGCCCAATTTCACCCTATCGCCAATATGAAATGTTTCATCTGGATTCTTCGCAAGATTTACAATCACTACCTTTAGTTTTTAATTACATAAACCATTGTACGTGGCATTTCTCTCCTCAATTACACCTGTAAAAGTTACTTTTACTTTATATTAAAAAGAATCCATTTTGATAAGATTGATCAAAATGGATTCTGATTCATGTTTTGTTTTTTACCTTTGATCTACCGCCACTTAAAGGATGATAAATTACAGACGTTACAGAAATCAATAGCCTGTAAACTAACTCTGCTTTTTGATACTTATCAAAGACCGATTAAACTTGACTGACTCTTCCCACTGGGGAAAATGACTTGAGTTTTCGAACCAAATGAGTTTTTTGGGCGTTTTTATTGTATGATAGTAATCCTCTACTAATGAAGAAGAAACATGTCGATCATGACGCCCCTCAAAAAACGTAATAGGTACATCGAAACTCTTGTATTCACTAAAATCAATTTCCATGAGCTCTTGCCACAAATATTGTATAGATTGTAGACTCCCTTTTTCGCGATTGATTAAATCTTTAAATGTGTACTTTGATGAAAAAATGAAATCCCTTACCAATTGGTTGTAATTGCTTTTTCCATATAAAGAATGTCTGTATCGAACCACTAATTTAGTAACAAATAATAAATCGTTTAACCAATCTTTTTGAGTCAATGAAAGGTCAATAGTTCTCAATCGCTGAACAATCTTTTTTTGATTTCGTTCTTGACTTTCTTTCAGAACAAAATCATATTGACTCTTCAACCCTTTTTTCACGTTAACTACTTGACCACATCCAAAATAACTATGTACTAGCTGTGGATATTTTTTAATGAAAATTAAGCCTAGGACACTTCCCCACGAGTGCCCTAAAAGGTACACTTTTTCTTGTTTAAACGTTTCTAACAAATAATGAATTAAACTGTGTAGATCTTCTATATAAGTTTCAATAGATATTTGTTCATCTTCAGAAAATTTATAGTAGGATTTCCCAGCCCCTCTTTGTTCCCAGACTACAACATTAAACGTTTTTCCAAGTTCTGAGTTATATTTATAAATCAGTGGTAAAGCGGCATCCCCTGGACCACCATGCAAATAAACTAAAAGAGGTAGATTGTTATCTTCACCAAAAATAGAAATAAATTGTTTGGAAGAGCCTATTTCTATATACTTAGACAATTGAGTTTTCATTTTCTTCTCCTACCTTACGATCTATGATATATCTACCTCTTTAAAAAGCTCAATACTTGCATATCTATCTAGCATATCATTCTTATAAACTACTTATAACTTCATACGAGGCCTCTCTCTTTTTATATTACTTATATACCGTTATTACAAAAAGAATAAGAAGAACTCTGCTGTTAAGTGGATAAAGCTAGCATCCTATTCCAATAATTTTTTCCAATAGTCTGCAATACGATTAAATGTTTTTTCTGATTTATCTTGGATAAAGCCTTTAGCAGCTTCATCGACTTTGTCATATGGAGAGATTCCTTTTGTTGCAAACTCCAAATATTGCTTTTGGATTTGAGACATCAGTGCATCAACCTCTGATTGATTTTTGAGGGTGCTAAATTTTTCTTTATAGCTCTCTATCATCTCAGTAATTTCTGCTATAGTGTAATTTGTTTTGCCTAGCTTATTTGTAATGGTTAAATCTTTCTTCCGTTCAGCCTTTAAAGTTGATGTATCCATACCTCGCATCTCAAATACTTTAGCACGCCCTCTATAAAACTTTTCTTCTTGAGAAGCATGATTGATCACACGGCTTTCATTATGTTTAACATATTGATCGATTAAGTCATCAAAGCCCTGTTTCATATCACCTGTTAAATACTTTTCACTAAAAAATTTTAAAGCAGTTGTTGAAGCAGCAAGTTCCAACTGTGCTTCTGTAGAGCTTAATTCTTGCGCAATCGGCGTCCTACCAGCTTTAATATCCCTTCCTTTCATCTGGGATATATCCAAATTATCCAGACCGTCCGTTATGTCTACCAGCATATTTTCTATTTCATCAATTGTGCGTGTATCTTTACCTGTAAAAAAACCTGTGTCACTCAAGTATTGACTAAAGATAAGCCACTGATCCTGTGGGCGATATGAAAATATATCGGAAGGATCAGGATTTACCGATAGCATGTCCATTTCTGCTATTTCTTTCTCTGTCATAGCTTTTAAATACTTCACTTCATCAGATAGAGTGAGTGTATATGCTTTACCATCACGTTCTACTTCAATTTCATTTTTTCCGCCAAGAGCTTGCCCCTTTGTAGAGTTAGGATTGCTAATTGCCTCTTGTCTATGGTACTCCCTAGTAGCTCCTTTATATTGAAGATTAATTTGCACTCCAATCACCTCACCTTTTATTGCAATTTAGTTAAGAAAGCTTACTACTGTCTTTATCTCATTTACTCATTTAAATCTATATCGGATGGGAAAGGGTTTATTTAACAACAAATACAATTAATTACCATAAAAAACCCAATGATTTGTTGTATCGATGAGTCCGCTTTACGCAAAGTTAGCGATTATGCAGTCATTAATTTTGTCATCTCCAGCTTTTGATGATGCTTTCAATTATTGTCAGTTTACCTTTATAGTGATTTAACAAAATGACTTGCTAAAAATGAAAAATCCCGATTATCAACTATATGATAACCGGGTAGTTTAATAGGTTAAAATTATAAAAGTCCTTTACGTAATTCAGCAGCTGATTTTGGTGATAACAGACCGAATGGGATATCGAATACTGTTTTAGCACCTTTGTCTCCAGCTTGGTTTAAGCGATGGGCTGCACGTGCAAATGCTACTAGAACACTAGATGTGAAGTTTGGATTACTTTCAAGCTTTAATGAGAATTCAAGAATTTGTTTTTCGCTAGCGCCGCTTTCTCCACTACGAATAACGAATCCACCGTGTGGCATGCCTGTGTGGTTTGCTTTAAATTCTTCTTCAGAAATAAAGTTTACGGTTGTGTCATACTCATCAAAGTAGTTCGGCATCGTCACAATTTCTTGCTCAACTTTTGCAGCATCCGCACCTTCTTCAAGTACAACCCAGCATTCACGTGCATGTTTTTCACGTGTTGTCAGCTCAGGATTTTCACCGTTGCGAACACGTTCTACAGCCTCTTGAATTGGCAATGTGTATTGTACTGCATTTTTAACACCTTCAATGCGACGCACAGCATCTGAGTGTCCTTGACTTAAACCGTCTCCCCAGAAAGTATAAGTTGTGCCTACTGGTAGAACTGATTCCCCGAGTAAACGATTTAATGAGAATAAACCTGGATCCCAGCCAACTGAAATGACGGATACTTTACCAGATTTTTGTGCCGCTGCATCTACAGCCTCGAAAAACTCAGGAATTTTCGCATGAGTATCAAAGCTATCAATTGTATTAAACCATTGTGCAAAGTGTGGTCCTTGCTCTGGTAAATCTGTTGCTGAGCCACCACATAAAATCATTACATCAATGTCATTTTGGAATTTTTCAGCATCATCCACTAAATATACACTTGCATTACTTGCAATGTTTACAGTTGAAGGATCGCGACGTGTGAATACCGCTACTAATTCCATATCTGGATTTTGTGAAATAGCATACTCTACACCGCGCCCTAAATTTCCATAACCTACAATACCTACTCGAATTGCACTCATTAAAAATTCCTCCTTACGATTACGTGACTATGTGAAGTCCTTCACGTTAAATCTACTTACAATAATACGTTGTGTTAGGAAAATTCACAATAGTTTGAGTACGTGTTTTTCTCTTGAAATTATACAAGTTTTCTATGATTTCTATTCATAAATGGTATGAATACGGTTACATTTTACTTAACTTCTTTCAGCGGGTGTAAAACATCCGCTGAAAGAAGTTAAAGCCTCCGGCGGATGTCATGGAAATCGGAAAGGAGTTCAAGAGGATGTTAGCCTAAAATCATCGCATCCATGCGATAACAGCTAACTGACCTGCGTCGTGCAGGCCTAAGCACAAAGCCGATTCCGGACGCAATTATGCCGAGGCATAATTGATTTAGTAACCTTTAAGTTTTCGTTAAAGCCTTGTAAATTGAGACTATTCCGACCGTATGTCTTGTACAATAAAACTAACGACAAAGGGGGCATGTTGAATGAAAAGTAATTGTTATTCACCAAGCACAACAGTGGAACAAGGAGAATTATTTGCTTGTCCATTCCAAAATGCACAAAAATCTGCTAAAACTCACATTGAAACTGAGGTAAAGCACAAAAAGATTCCACCCAACACACACCAATATTTAAGGGTTATACCTTTTGGCGTTATAGAAGAAACCCTAACAATCTCCGTACAAAACCAAAGAGTCAATGAGGCTAACTTTTACCATAGCGGCAAGGAGATAGCGCGCTGGTTAGTTAAAAAAAGTGAATACAATAAGCGAGAGTTCACTGTATTTCCTGTGCCAATTCGGAAAGACGCTTTTCATTCATAATGTGGTAGCCATTCTTTCTCTTCTCTAAAATTTTTTCTTCGCAAAATTGTGCAAGTACATATAATAAATGTCGGTAAGAAACCCCTAAATATTCACAGATTTCGGTATGCTTTTCTTTATAAATACCTTGATCTGACGATAATTGGATAAAGGCAGCAAGTCGATTTTCAAGTGGATATGCTTGATTTTGTGTATATTTTGACGTCATTTTGGTCGCCTTTTCCCCTAAAAACACACAAATTTTACGTAAAAATAGTACATCCGTGAGTAACTTTTCTTTGCAGGACTGTGTAATCGAAAAACAAATCGTCTCAGTTACTGTCTGAATCCCCTTCGTATATCTCGCCTCATTAAGCAACTCAATTTCACCCATAAAACGCGGTGGCTCTGGGTATTCGATAAGCGAGACCTTGCCGTTTTTATGCGTCATATATATTTTCGCTTTTCCTTCAATCATGTAGTACAGCGTATCTGGAAATGATCCTTCTGTAAAAATCCATTCGCCTTTGTCAAACTTACATACTTCCAAATACGGGTCAATATCAAATGAGAAAAAATCATCAATTGGATATTTATCGAGATAGTATGAACGTTCCTCAGCTGTCAGTTTATGCATTTTTTACTCTCTCCTCCAAAAAAACATGAGATATCTCACATTATTGTAACGATGAACGTGCTATTATTCAACATAGTTAAATTGGAGGTACGTAAAATTTATGAACAATCAACGATGGCTTTCTCAAAATTTCTTTGCATTTTTCATTACATGGGGTATTTTCTTACCTTATTGGACTGGTTGGCTTGTAGATGCCAAACACCTTACTGTTTCAGAGGCTAGCGTTGTAATGGGCTGCGGTCTTTTAGCACGGGCAATTTCAAATCTCTTTTTCTTCCCGACGCTTGCAAAATATGTGAATAATAAACGACTCACTAGCATTCTAGCAATAGGTGCCCTAATCACAACTTTACTTTACATACTAAGCACGGGCTTTATCTCGCTTCTTATTGTTACCCTTTTATTTAGTGTTTTCTATCCAGCACTGCTACCTGCCGTTGAAAGTAGTGCGGCAACGCTCGTACAGCACGGAAATGTACACTATGGTAAAAGCCGTTCCTATGGTTCCCTTGGCTTTGTCATTGCAGTATTAATCATTAGTATGCTGACAGGTGCATTTGGCAATAACATTATCTTTTGGAGTATGGTGGCCGGCCTAATCGGTATGCTGTTGATGCAGCAAATGGCTACACCAAAAGAGTTACTCGTTGTACCGACAAAAGAACAACGTGCAAAATCATTGTCGATGAAAACATTATGGACGATTAAAGGTTTCCCTATTGTTTTATTAATTGTTATACTATTGCAAGGCGCACACGCTTCTTATTACAGCTACGGCTATATATATTTAGGTGACTTACATGTCGACCCATTCTACATGGGGATGATTATTAACATCGCCGTAATTTGCGAAATCTTATACTTTATGAAGGCTGATACACTATTTAAAAAATGGCGCTCATCTTCCTTATTACTTTTAGCAGCAAGTGGTTCATCATTACGTTGGCTACTTATTTACCTATTCCCGAATGTCTGGGTATTTATCGCTTCTCAAACATTACATGCATTATCTTTTGCTCTCGCGCATTACGCTTTTATCAGCTATTTAACAAAAACATTGCCGAAGGAGCAAATTCCAAATGCACAAGGCCTTTACTCTGCATTAGCAATGGGATTAAGTACAGCGATCCTTACATTTTTAGGCGGCTATTTATACGAGATTTCACCTGGACTATCATTTGCAGCAATGCTTATTTGTACTATTCCAGCAATCGGTATACTGCTTGCTACTAGAAATAAATATCAATATTAAAATAAGCAGGTGAGATTTTTCTCACCTGCTTTTCTATATGCTCACCTTGGATAATACGAAAACCCAGGATATTTCACGACCGGCCACTTTTCCTTTCTTAATACATGTAGCAGTTCAGGGCCAATATTTAAATTGCTTTGTATTAGCTCAGATGGTGTAAGGGCCATCCATTGATTTAACGAAACATCCTGAAATCTATCACTTTTAAACATTTCAAGGAACCATAATGTCTCAGTACCGGTATTCTCAATGTAGTGACCATTTGCAAATGGCACGTATCCGACATCTCCTGCACGATAATCGAATGTTCTCGCCACACCATTAGCTGCAAATACTGTCATACGCCCTTTTCCTTGTAGATAATATTGCCATTCGTCATTATTCGGGTGCCAATGCAGCTCTCTCATAGCACCAGGCTTAATCTCGACAAGTGCTGCTGCGATATTTTTAGAAATAGGAAAGTTTGTCGAATCTACAATTCTAACACTGCCACCTGGAGTTTTAATAGGAGTTTGTGCAAGCAGACGATGCTTGAAGGTTTGAGGAACCGTACCATATGGAGATTGTACTTTTTGTGTGTCTAGTGGTCCTGGAACTTGATCTTGATAAATATAGACTTGTTCTTTCGGGATATGTTGAAAAGCGCTCGTTGGAACACCAAAATTGGAGGACAGCACATCTTTAGGAGTATGCGCAAACCAATCAGATATTGAAAATGTACTAAGATCTGAAAAATGCCCATCGTCAAACACTAGTAAAAATTCGCAGCCATCTTCAAGTCCCTGTATGGAATGAGGAATTCCTGGTGGGAAATACCATAAATCGCCCGGTCCTACATCGGCTATAAAATTACGCCCATTTTGATCGACCGCTGTAATGCGTGCATGACCAAGAAGCATATACGACCATTCGGCCTGTTGATGCCAATGCAGCTCACGTACCCCACCAGGTGTCAAACTCATATTGACACCTGCCAATGTCGTAGCAATAGGCAGATCACGAGCGGTAATTTCTCGAGACCAACCGCCATGTTTTAAAACCATATGCGTATCAGAAAATGAAAATTTTAAATTTGGTACAAGCCCAGCATCCGTTTTAGGTGGGACAAGCATATCAGGATTTTCCAAATCCCTCATAATATCTCTCGGCCCTTTATCCACCCCACCTGCCCCATCTTTCCGAATAGGCTGTGGAACATAAGAATAGCCATCTGGCATGTTCTCCAATAGTTCACCTCTTCATAAAGAAATCGTTATATACATATGTATGGATTCATTACTAGAATTATTCTTTTCCATGTAGCTTGGTTGCGAGGATGGCAGTATATGAACCATCTTGTTTTATTGTATAATAATACCTATAATCAAATAAAAATACAAAGGGTGATGGTTTATGGAATTTATATTTGAATCTGAGGATTTAGAAGATTACTTACTTGAATTAGATGTGGTTAATTACTCTAACCGAATTATTAAAGAGAAAATTGAGGAACTATTTAACTCAACTCAAACAGAGGTTGAAAAAGCAAAGATTGCTTTTGAATTTGTTTCAGATGAAATATCACATTCTTGGGATATTCAAGGAGAAAAAGTTACTTGTCATGCATCAGACGTATTGAAGTATAAACAAGGTATTTGCTATGCAAAATCAAACCTGTTAGCAGCATTATTACGTTCGCAAGGTATTCCAACAGGTTTCTGTTATCAACGATTAATGTTGTTTGATACCCCAGAAAAAGGATACTTGGTTCATGCAATGAATGCTGTATATCTTAAATCCCATAAAAAGTGGATACGATTAGATGCTCGTGGAAATAAAACTGGTGTTAATGCTCAATTTTCAATAGATGAAGAAAAATTAGCTTTTCCAATTAACAAGGAACTTGGTGAAAAAGATTATTCTGTTATTTTTATAAAGCCAAACCCCAAAATCATTGCTGTATTAAAGAAGCATACGGATGTATTGGAAATGTATAAGCACTATTTACCTGAAAGTATATAACAGGGGTTGTAGTTAAATAACGCTTATTAAAATAATCTTCATATAAAAACTCCATTTTTATCAAAAATTTTTTAAATTGGAGTATTTTCTTGCAGTTGTTATCGAAGAGTTCTCAGGAGTAAGAAAGGCAGAAATTGAACAACCTTCTCTTTAAAGTAAAAACAATAAAAAGATGCAATAGAAATTGCATCTTTAAGAATTTATTTTCTTCAGTTGCAAGCGAGAAATTAGGCTTTTTTTCAACTGCTAGTCAGTGTTAATATTATAGTCTAACTTTAACCTCAGTGCCGTCCTTAGCTTTGACATCTACTAGTACGATTCCCTTATGATTTTTCAGTTCTTTGACGATAGGCCTTAGCGTTTTTTTCTCTATTAGCGGGAAGGTAAAGTCCAGTTTCTTTCTTTCGAAGTGCTCTTTTGTCCATTTGTTTAAATTTCGCTGGAAAAGTTTCGAAGACAAAATTGAAATAACAATGTTTAAAAGAGCATATGGCATTGGGATGTTAAGCCGAAAGCCTTTTGCTTTCACTTTTACATGCATCATAAGCAACTATTCAATAATGACCGAAACGGTATCCCCGTTTGCCGATTTAATATCAACAATTTGGCCATCTAATTCGTTTTCAATTGCTTCAATAATAAGGTTTATATCTATATCTTTAACGTATTTTTCCGCTTGAGGAACACTCGCTGCGATGCTGAGTCCAGCCATTAATACTACCTTGACAAGTTTTATAGGCAAATTGACCATGACGTTATCATTTTCGGCTGATACAACACGGACTTTTAAAGTTTTATCTAAATAATTAGTCGGTTTTTCATTACTTGTTTCTTCTTTTTCTTTTAATACTTGAATCAGTTCTGATCCCTGTTCTGCATCAATCTTACCTTCTTGAACCATTGTTAATACTCTTGCAATTTCCTCTTTCATAATAAAAACCTCCCTATTCGTCTTTTAAGAGCTTAATGGCTTCTTCTGGTGTGATTTCGCCATTTTCCAACATAGTAACAACTTTTTTCTCATCTACTTCATTTTTCTTCTTTTGCACATATCCAAGAGAAGAAATAATGTCTGTTAGTTTGCCTCGAACCGTTGGATACGAAATCCCCAGTTCCTTTTCCA
Organism: Lysinibacillus sp. NPDC056232; assembly: GCF_042267565.1. Classification (NCBI taxonomy): domain Bacteria; kingdom Bacillati; phylum Bacillota; class Bacilli; order Caryophanales; family Bacillaceae; genus Lysinibacillus; species Lysinibacillus sp. NPDC056232. The sequence goes on from NZ_JBHJTF010000002.1 coordinate 219,473, forward strand.
CTTCTTTGATATTCCCTCTGCAAGTTAAAAATACTTCCACAAAATGAAGCTGATCCTTTGATAAAGATGCCAGCTTAGATAATTCAAACTCATTTTCAATCGTTGTGTGACAATGAGAGCACTGTAACTTTGTAATTTTCAATGTTTTACTGCAAACAGGACAATTTGTGATAACTTTATAAGCCATAGTGATATCCCTTCCTTCTAGTTGATTTGATTATACAACAAGGAATTGAAAATGCAAATAATAAAAATTAAACTTTTAAATATTAAAAATAAATAATATCAATTTGTTGTTTAAAATAATTAATTAACCGTTTTCGCTATTTATGTAAATTATCTTATAGACTATATTTTAACCCCGTCCTAAATATAGAACGGGGTTATGCTTGTTTTAGTTTTTTAAAAATCCGCCGGAGGCTTTAGACCAACAAATGTCTTTTGTGCGAAAGCGCAGCGACAGCAACAGCACGATGTTGGTCACTCAGGCGTTTTCACAGGATGTAAAGTTCTTAGCCTGAGTTCCTCTATTTCAGCGGGTGTTTGGACACCCGCTGAAATAACTTTCGATTTTGTCTACCGTCTAATCTACAATAAAATAACTCCTTATAATTGACGTTCTAATAGCCAACTATCATGTAACCATTTTTCTGTTAACCGACCACCTTTCCATTTAATGTCTTGCTCAAATGCCATAATATTTCCATCAGGACCGACGATGACCCATGCCCATGAATCATTCTCTGGTACATAGCATTTATATTTCATGCCTGTAAGCGTTAAAGCTTCTTTATTTACTTTAATATCTTCATCATGAGGGCGAATCCACTGATTTTCTAATTGACCAAATAACCCACTTTGAATTTTGTTCAGAAACACTTGAACAATTTCCTCTGTTCTTTTTTCAGATGGAAGCTGTTGATTGGAAGCAAAACGTTGATCCATCCATGTAATTCCTATGATTTTGTGACTTTCTTGTTCGACTGTAAAGGAATAATGCTCTCCCCCTAGCCCATTATTGTCTAAATTTTCTTTTTCATAACGGAAAACGAAAACATCTACATCATTCTGTTCGCCACTACGAACTTCTTTGAAATGGTATCCTTCAGGAATATCTATCACCTCTAGAGCTTTATCTAGTGCAATTTGATATGTTTCTTCTTCATTTTTCAATTCATGTTGTTGCATTTTCTTCACCTCGTAATTAGATTTTTGATTAATAGCAAAAGTCACAACAATAACAGTAATGGCAGCAATGGCAACACTAGTAACTAAAATTCGAATACGTTTCAACCGTTTATTCCCCTCTTTCTAGTATCTTACTTTTTTAGGTTTAATGAAAAATGAGACAAACAGCCCTATTCCAATAAGTACAGCAAAAGTTTCAAATGTTAAAAAATAATTTCCTGTTTTCAAAAGACTCATAGCAATAATAGGAGCTAAAGTGGCACCGATGAACAAAATAAATGTGTAAAATGCTACAGCCATTCCACGGCTCTGTCCCCCTAACTGACCTACAACAGTAATCAGTGATGGTACCGTCATTGAAATTCCTGCGACAAAAACCACACTCATAATAACTAGAAAGGCCAAGTTCGAACTTATTCCAAGAATAGTAAGACCAATAACCGCAAGCAATAAACCGCTTCGTATTACATTGTAAATACCGAATTTCTCCACCAATTTTCCTGAAAATGGTGAGAGCAGCATTCCAAAAATCCCTACAGCTCGAACAGACAAAATTTGATTGTCATCTAAGTTGAAATTAGTTGTTAAATAATTTCCTAGTACTGTATACATTCCGACGAATGAGAGTAATAAAGTAACCGTTATGATATAACAATAAATTAAATATTTATTTGTAAAAATTGTTTTTAGTTGATGCATGGTGCTCATCAAATTTTCATTTTTATTAGTTCTCTCACCTTTTGGAATTAAAACAGCTACTAAAATCGCTGTTAAAAAATAGACTCCTCCAAGAATGTAAAATACACTTTGCCAGCCTAACCACTGACTTACTAAGCTACTAAACACCTGACCGATAATTCCAGCCATTAAAAAGCCAGAAGCAACAAATCCCGTAGCAGTTACTCTCCTTTCCTCTGGGAAAATATCTACAATGTAAGCCAATGCAACAGGCGCGAAAGTTGCTGCTAAGAACCCTTGCAATCCTCGGAGTACTATAAGAGAAGTTAAAGATTCTACAGTTCCCAATATCGGAGAAATAATTGTCAAACATATCAAACCTAATAAAATAATTTGCTTACGATCAAGTCGATCTGACAACTGACCGAAGATTAATAAGCCAATTGCATAACAAAGAGAAAATACACTACCAGTCCATGCTGCAGTAGCAGTAGTTTCATTGAAATTGTCAGCAAAAATCGATACTAATGGAATCGTTAAGTACAGGCTAGACACAACTACAAGACCACACCAAAATAAAATAAGTGTAATGAAGTTGTAATTATTTTTCCTACCATTGTCTTCAATAGTAGCGACCTTATTCATACAAAAAACCACCTTTATGATTTCATAAGTAATGTACATCACTAACATTGATTGTAACCTATTTACAATCAATGTCAATACCAAGCACCGCTAATTTGTAACCTTTCTACTTTTAATGTAAAATAGTTACGAACAGTATTGGAGGGATTCAAATGAGCGAAAAACATGAAATAGATCCTATGTTAGACTTTGATTTACTGAACAAATTAGTTGTTGGAATAGGAGAAGTTTCTAATATAACAGGAGTTCCTACTAGAAAAATTCGTTATTGGGAAGAAAAAGGTATTATTGATTCAGAAAATGAAGTGGAAGGTACTACTCGTAGATATAACTACTTAAATATCAAAAAAATTCTTTTAATTCAGGAGCTCATTGATGAAGGATTTACTCTCGATGCAGCCGCTAAAAAAGTTGAAAACCGCATGAAAAATATTAACGAAGTATTTTTAAAATTGGCAAATTCGTCGGCTGATAAAGAACAAGAAATCGAGTAATGTATTCTAATAATTTTCTAAGAATGAAAACAACATTAATGAAAAATCCCCATCGTGCTGATTTCACACAATAGGGATTTTTTTAGATTCTACTTAAACAACGTAATTTAAAATTTCTTTTATGTGTCTTTTTTGACAATCTCAAATAAGATTTTTAATCTTTCTAGACTTGTTTATACCGTAATCTGTTTGCATTTTTATATCCGCTAACCGTTCAATCACTGTTGTTGGACCGATCCAACAACTAATTCTAAGTCCAAGATTTTACTGGATAATTCATCTTTCACTACTTTCTTTGTCCGCCTGGAGAAATACTTAACTCAGAATTTTTCCCCGCTTTTACTAGAAAGCTACTAGCATAGTAAGGGAACCTTTGCTGTACTTCACGAGCTAGTGCTAATACAGCATCTAAATCGATATTGGTCGTAATGCCCATTTCCTCAAAGCTATGGATAATATCCTCTGTCGCAATATTTCCAGTTGCTAACGGTACATATGGACACCCTCCAAGGCCTGCAATGGAGCTATCGAAATCTCGAATACCTGCTTCATAGCCTGCAACCGCATTGGCAAAAGCCATCCCCCTAGTATTATGAAGGTGGAGGGAAAAGTGGAAATGAGGGAATTTTTCACGTAATGTTTTTACAATCTCCTTTATTGCGTAAGGATTAGCCATACCTGTTGTATCGGCCAAAGATATATCAGTAATACCTATTTCGTCATATTTCTCACACAGCATAATATGTCGTTCAATTGGTACATGCCCTTCGTATGGGCAACCAAATGCCACCGAAATAGAACCCGATGCCTTAATGCCCGCTTCCCTACAACTTCGTGAAATTCCAGGAAAATCTTTCATAGCATCTAGTGTTCTCGCATTAGCATTGTGTAGGCTATGAGAATCTGTTGATGATAGCATTAGCTTTACCTTGTTTACGCCTGCTTCAATAGCACGCTCTAACCCTTTTAAGTTCGGAATTAGTGCTCGGAAAATAACATCTCTGTCACGACGCATCCTTTTTAACACTTCACTCGCATCACTAAGTTGTGGTACAGCGTTAGGATGAACGAAAGAAGTAACTTCAATTTGTTTAAAGCCACAGTCTATTAAACGATTGATAATATTTACTTTATCATTTGTAGGAATGTTCTCTTTAATTATTTGAAATCCATCACGAGGACTGACTTCTGTAATCATTACTGGATCCAACATATTTCGATCAACTCCTAAATAATTTCTTTATTTTTCAAACTCTCGATTTCCTCATCTGTTAAGCCGATAATTTGTTTTAAAATGTATTCATTATGTTCGCCTAAATCAGGTCCCACATTTACGATAGCTCCCGGTGTTTCAGAGAATTTCGGCACAATCCCCGGCATTTTAATTTTACCTAAACGCGGATGATCAACCTCTACAATGTTCTCACGTGCTTGATATTGCTCATTATTGAAAATATCTTCAATGCTGATGATTGGGCTAATCGGCACACCAAATTCATCGAGCTTCTTTTGTAGCTCATCACGGTGATATGATTTCACCCATTCCGCTACAATTCCATTTGTTAAATTAAAGTTTTCAAGACGAACTTTGTTTGTATAGAAGCGCTCGTCTACTAACATATCCTCTCGGTTCATCGCAGAAGCAAGGCGTTCAAATGTACGATCTGAGCTTGTTACTAATACAACCCAATGTCCATCCTTCGTTTGAAATGTCCCTGCAGGACTAGAGTGCCCACTTAAGCCCGGTGATCGCTCTTTAATAACACCATTTTGGTCATAGTCAGCTACAAGGAATTCCATCATGCGGAACACAGATTCATATAGACCAATATCAACCATTTGCCCTTTTCCTTCCTTTGTATCACGGTAGAATAGCGCTGTGCTAGTTGCAAACGCAACATATACACCTGTAATGTAGTCTACTAATGAGAAAGATGGACTAATTGGCGGACGATCTGTATAGCCATGTAAATATGTAAAGCCACTAAATGCCGTTGCGGGCGTACCAAAGCCTGCTTTATGTGCATATGGTCCTGTTTGTCCGTAGCCACTTACACGCACGAGAATAATATCTGGATTTGCTTCTTTTAATATCTCGTAGCTAAGTCCCCATTTTTCTAATGTACCTGGTCTAAAATTTTCAATGATAACATCTGACTTAGTAATCAGTTTTTTTAATATCATTTGCCCCTCTTCGCCATGTAGATCAAGTGTTAAGGATTTTTTATTACGCGCAAGCGCTGGCCAGCGAAGTGGTTCATCTCCTTTAAACGGCCCCATACTACGTAGTGAATCTCCTCTATTAGGCATTTCAATTTTAATGACCTCCGCGCCAAAATCAGCTAATAACGTTGCCCCATATGGCGCTGCAATCATTGTTGATAAATCTAAAATTCGTACTCCCTTTAATGGCCCCATCCTCATTGAAATCCCTCCTCCTGCTAATTGATAGCATCATATTTTTAAGGTTATTGATACGTTTCATTGTTGGTTGCTCTTCTATGCTCGGTAAAGGAAATAATTCACAAATCGCTATATAAGACAGAATATTCAGATTATTTTCAGTAAAATAGTGTATTAATTCCCGGATGTTTAATGAACTGTTGAGTCATCAAGTATATTTAGCTAGATTTGCTCAATGATTGAAACCTTTGCTGCCATTTTGCGTGGACAGCAGGGTGTCCTTTACTTCACTGATTGCCTTCATCTAATTCAATTGCAACAGAAGTGACACCCATTAATAAATGCTGCTGTTAGTTTATTGATTTTTTTGTCGGATGCAATAAGTGTAAAATCACCTACAATTAATGCTTCAAATTGTTGTACATTTTTTCATGCATCCCAATAATAAGTGTACCAATTGTATCTAATTAAAATTTTTCCCGCTATCGTATTTTCTTCTATTAATTGAAATAAACGATTCATCATTTTCTTTACAATGGAACGCATGATGTAGACTAATTTCTATTCAAAATAGCCTACATATTTAGATATCATCTTTGCACTTTCAATACATTTCACTTTCAACAAAGCTGCTTTTTCTTCAGATATTCGTTGCAGTGGTCCGGCAATCGTAAGGCCTGCAATAATTGTGCCATTGATCCCTAGAATCGGTGCGGCAATTGCATATGTACCAACAATACGTTCTCCTTGTGTAAATGCATAGCCATCTTTACGAATTTGCTGAAGATCATTTAGAACTTTTTTTATATCAATGTCTTCTTCTAGCTGAACTTCCTTTAGAATGCTCATTTGCTCTGATTCTTCTAAAAACGCTAATAACACTTTACCGGAGGCACCTAAGTGAGCGGGCTTTCGTTCACCAACCCGTACAAAATTTCGAACATCTAATGGCGAATCAATTTTTTCTATACATACACGACTGATTCCATCGAGTATATTTAATTCTACTGTTTCTTGCGTTTCCAACATCACCTTACGCATTTCTGGTAAAGCAATATGACGGTAATCAAGATGATTTTGATAAATACTTCCTAATCTAAAAAATTGATATCCTAGTGAATATAAATGAGTCGCATCATTTTTGATGATATAACCATCCTGCTCAAGTGTATTTAAAATACGGAAAATTGTACTTTTAGGCATTTGTAATTTTTGTTGGATTTCTTTAATCGATAATTCCGGTTTATCTAATGAAAATAAAGATAAAATTTCCATCATTTTTTCAATTGCTTTTATCAATGTGTCACCTACTCGTATTTGGGTTTTATTTTGTAATACCTAAATAAGATGCTTTTAGCATTTCATCATTTAGAAGTTCTTGTGCAGTTCCACTCATTACTACTTCACCGTTTTCAATAACATAGCCACGATTAGCAAGTTGCAATGCCTGATTTACGTTTTGTTCAACTAACAAAATCGTAACACCATTCTTTTTAATTTCTGAAATAATATCAAAAACTTGTTTTGTTAATAAAGGTGATAATCCAATAGAAGGCTCATCTAAAATCAATAACTTAGGTTCAGCCATTAAAGCGCGACCAATTGCTAGCATTTGCTGTTGTCCACCACTCATTGTACCAGCAATTTGAGTTGTTCGTTCTTCTAAAATTGGAAACAACTCATAACAATATTCCAAATTCTTTTTTAAATTGGTACGTGCTTTCCTAGTATAAGCTCCCATTTCTAAATTTTCCAGCACTGTCATATCTGAGAATAGCTTTCGATCTTCTGGAACCTGTACTAAACCAGCTTTGACAATATATTCAGCTGATTTTTTATTAAGAATTTGATTATCAAAATGGATGACTCCCGACTTCACTGGGATCAAACCTGAAATGGCACGTAATGTTGTTGTCTTCCCCGCTCCATTTGTTCCTAAAATACTTACAACTTCACCCTGTTGGATTTCAAAACTTAAATTACGTAAAATATTCAGACTGCCATATCCCGCGTTTAAATTTTCAACTTTAAGCATCAGTGACAACCTCCCCACCTAAGTATGCTTCAACAACACGTGGGTCTTTCGTTACTTCTTTTGGTGCACCCTCTGCAATTTTTTCTCCAAGGTGCATAACGACTACTCGGTCTGATAATGTCATAACAGCTGACATTAAATGCTCAATAAAGAAAATCGTCACACCGCTATTACGAATATCTTTGATTAGGTCTATAAACTCATTTACTTCCGTTGGATTTAATCCAGACATCACTTCATCTAAAAACAATATCTTTGGCTTTGTTGCTAATGCGCGTGCTACCTCAACCTTCTTTTGCTCAGCAAATGTTAAATCCTTCATGCGATCATATGCTTTATGTGCCATGCCCATATATTCAAGCTGCTGCACCGCAACTTCACTTGCTTCTTTGTATGTACCCACCTTATTAAAGGCACCTACAATTACATTTTCTAGTAAAGTTAAGTTACCGAATGGTTGTACAATTTGGAACGTCCGTGCAATACCTCGCTCACACATATACTCCGGTTTTAAACCATGAATAGACTCACCATTTAATAATATTATTCCCTTTGTAGGTGTATGGTAGCCACAAATAGAATGGAAAAGCGTAGTTTTACCAGCGCCATTGGGACCTATTAATCCAAGGATTTCGCCTTCATTTAGTTGCAAACTAACATTATTGACGGCTACTAAGCCTGAGAACCTTTTTTCAACATTTTCAAGCTTTAGCAATGTCATTCACTTTCCCCTCCTTCTTTAATTTTCGCAAACGTATTTTTTCTTGGAACCAACCAACTAAACCTTCTGGTAGATATAAAATTACTAATACTAAAATTAAACCGTATACCATCAAATGAACCCCAGCAAAGCCACCAAAAAAGTGAGATGTTAATTCACCAAGCGGTACGATAATTAATGCACCCATGAATGGTCCTAATATAGTTCCCATCCCTCCTAAAATGGCTGGTAGAATAATAGATACGGATACATCGTTTCCAAATGTTGTTGGTGGGTCTATGTACAATAGATATTGCGCATAAAATGTACCGCCCACTGACGTAAGTGCACCACTAATTGCTATTGCCATCATTTTATTTTTAAAGGTATTTACCCCCAGTGATTGGGCTGCATCTTCGTTTTCACGAATGGCAATCAAATTGAAGCCTAAACGTGATTTACCGATGAAATAAGTTAAGAGTGTTACGAAAATCGTTAAAACTAAAATCACATAGTAATACGTCATACGAGATTCAAATTGGAACATAAGCGGATTACTCCCGATTGGTAATAATATCCCCATAGTTTTATTGAAGAAATCCATATTTTGTACGGTGATTCGTAAAATTTCAGCAAATGCAAGTGTCCCTAACGAGAAATATGCGCCACGTAGCTTATACCGAAATGATAGGAAGCCAATTAATAAAGCAATTAATATCGCCACAATTGCACCTATAACCATTCCAATCCAAGGCGAAATATTATACTTTATTAGTAAAATTGCCGATGCGTATGCACCTGTTCCAAAGAATATGGCATGACCGAATGAAAATTGCCCTGCATAGCCACTTAAAATATTCCATGCCTGACTCACTAAAGCATAGTACAAAATCAAAATTCCCAAATGAATGAAGTATTGGTTGTCAGTAAAAAGTGGAAAAAGAGCAATACCCATAACGGCAATCAAGTATAAAATATATGATTTTTTCATCGCACTTTACCTCCAAACAGACCGTTCGGCTTCAGTAATAGAATGAGAATAAAGATTAGGTATGTCATTAAATCCTTTAAACTACCCGGTAATAATACGCCACCTAATGCCTCACTGACTCCTATTAAAATTCCACCTATTAAAGCGCCTAAGAAATTACCTAATCCCCCTAACACCACAACTACGAAAGCTTTTAATATAAAGCTAGCTCCTACTGTCGGTGATGTGTAGAAGAATGGTGTAATTAATGTACCAGCAACCCCCGCTAATGCTGCACCAATACCAAAAGCAATATAATTTATTCGCTTAATATTAACCCCAACAAGTGATGCACCCTGGCCGTTAATTGACGTTGCACGAATTGCACGCCCAATAAATGTCTTTTTTAAGAAAAAGAAAAGACCGACTGCTAAAACTGCTGTGCAAATAAAGGCAATGAACTTTGTCGTATGAATATTTAAATTAAAAAGAGAAATTGTTGCAGGTAGTCCATCAACAGTTACACTTCGGAAATCAGGCTTAAATATAACTAACGCTAAGTTTTCAATAAATAATGAAATCCCGAGCGTAACTAATAACTGATTGTGGTCTGGAGCATCTGCCATACGTTGAAGTACACCACGTTGTAATCCAGCCCCAATAAAAAATAATGCAATCGCGCTTAATGGTAATGATAGATATGGATTTAATCCCATTAAATCAAAGCACCAATATGTTACATACATTCCAACCATCATCAAAGCGCCTTGTGCAAAGTTGATGATTTTCATAACGCCGAAAATCAGCGTTAAACCTATTGCTACAAGCCCGTAAATCCCTCCCATTAAAATGCCATCAATCAATGATTGAAAAAACAAGTCTGCACTCATGCTACATTCCCCCCTTTGTTCAATTCATCCCTAAATAAAAGGGCGAACGCTTTTCTCGAGTTGTTGTTTACAAGCGTACGCCATATCGAACACTGGTTACTATTTACTTGGATATACTGGTTTAACTTCTAAGTACTCAGCTGGTCCAACTACCTTTGTTGCGCCATCAATAATTTGGTTTAATACTGCTTTTGCATTTATATTTTGACCCTTTTTATCAAACTGAATTGCTTCTTGAGGCAAAATATGATCTTCTAAGTTTGTTTCTGTTAATGCTTTTCGGATTGCTTCTCGATCTGTTGATCCCGCACGTTCAATAGCATCAAGTAATACTGTTGTCGCCATAAAAGAGTACGCTGCGTTTGGTCCCATTTCACGACCATATGCTTCTTTATATTTTGCTTTTATGTCCTTTGCTAGATCACTATGTGGATTAATTGTGTAGTTAACATCCATTAATAAATTATTAATCGATTGATAGTCCGTGATAAATTTCGCATTACTAAATGCACCGTTAGCTACCCCTATAATTGCACGAGGTGTATAGCTAGAATTTTGAATACCCTCTATCAACATGACGCCATCGCGAAGATATGTTGTTGTCAAAACGATATCTGGCTTACTAGCAGAAATTTTATTGATTGTCGATGATAAATCAGCTGTTGAAGAAGCGTGTGGTAAAACCTCTAAAATTTCTAAACCATAGTTTGCAGCGTTGTCCTTGATGACCTTTGCAATACTAGTTCCGAATACACTATCTTCATGTACGATGACAGCAGTAGATAGCTTTTCTGTTGCATTTTCATTTAAATCTTTAAAGTACTCTAAAAAATCTATGGAAAATGAACTTGCTGCTGGTTGTAAACGGAAAGTATACTTGAAACCACGTTCTGTTATTTCATCCGCTGCACCAATATCTACGATAAATGGCAAGCGTGAACGCTCTGCTTCTTGAGTGGCTGGTAACGCTACACCACTTGAGTAAGCACCAACAATGCCTACTACACCTGCACGATCAAGTTTTTGTACTTCCGAAACCCCTTTTTCTGGTGAACCTTCATGATCTGCCTCTATTAATTCAATTGTTTTATTCCCCAATGATTGGATACCGCCTGCATCGTTTTTTTCTTTAATTGCTAATTTCACTGCATCTTTCATTTCTTGCCCCTCCAGTGCTAAGCCTCCGCTCAATGGATGAAGTGAACCAATTTTAATCGATTCTCCTTTACTACTATCACCTGATGTTGAAGCGTCACTGTTACAAGCTACTAAAACAATAGTTAAGAAACTTAGCATGAACACAGCTAACCACTTTTTCATATAACACTACTCCTCTCATTTTTAAAAGATTTATATTGATCGATGCACAAATTTACCTCTTCCATTTTCTTTGGTAGTCTTACCATTAACTACAATAATTTCTCCTCTACTTACTGTAAAAGCTGGCCAACCAACTAACTCCCATCCGTCATATAATGAAAAGTCACAATTTTCAGAAATATCTTTCGCCACCAATACTTTTTTCGTATGAAAATCGACAATCGCAAAATCAGCATCCGCCCCAATTTCAATACGTCCCTTCGAAGGAAGATTGTAAGATTCCGCTATTGATAATGACATAATATCAGCAATACGCTCTAACGGAATATCTCGTTTAACATAACCCTCTGTTAGCATTAATGGTAATAAACCACCTGTACTTGGGAAGCCAAATAACGTCTCCCACGTATCACCAGATTCACCTAGTTTTTTTTCTAAACTACTCGGCACATGATCAGTCCCAATAGCATTAATAAGCCCTTTTCGAATACCATCCCATAGTTTTTCACCGTCACCTCGTTTATGAATTGGCGGTCCTACTTTCGCTTTAATGCCTACTTCATGCTCATCGTGAAGTAATAAATAGTGTGGGCAAGTTTCTACCTTGACATTGCCCTCGGTTAGCCACTTTGACTGTTCCAGCACCTCAACACTATCACCCGAAGTTAAGTGCACAATATATAGATTCCCATCATAAACTTTGTTCAAATAAAGTGAACTGAGTAAAGATTCTGCTTCTGCATACCCAGGGCTTGTCTTGCTCCATGTTGATAGCCCTTCATTTTCACCACCCGCTTGAAGTTGTGTTGTTAATTTACGATTTATATCCATGTTTTCGCAATGTATAGCCAATAAAAGCTTCGGTGATACTTCTTTGAACTTTGCCAAAATACGACCCAAATCATACGCTGATAAATCTATACCATCTGTAATGTTGAACTTATCGTTTAACTGACGCTCATAATTGCGGAAGAATTTAAAGGATGTAATGCCTTCCCTGTCTACTAGTTCTTCTAATTCATCTAAGTGCTGTTCTTTCAAAATACCCAAACTATATGTGAAATCAATGTACGTCCATTTTCCGACGTCTTTTTTCACGTTTGGAAACCACTCTAAATAACTTACTGGCTGACGGTCAAAGTTAACGACCGTTGTAATACCAGAAATGGCATGTTGCTTCGTATCTAAAAAATCTTCTTCTATTGAATTGTAAATTCCTAAGTGCTGATGGGCATCAATTACACCTGGTAAAATATGAAGTCCAGTTGCATCTATGACCTCTTTTGCTTCTGCAACTTCTTCGGAATCTAGAATGGCAACAATTTTTTCATCTTTCACACCGATATTCGCTTTTCTCACACCAACGCGTGGAAAGACAACTTCACCGTTTTTAATTAATAAATCAAACATTACTTCACCCCTTTCGTTTCTTTTTAAACGCTTTTCATATAAGACTCGATATATGTTGATGGCACAACATCACAATATTTCATCCATAAGTCCAGTAAAGCTGCTTTATGTGAAAGTTCAATTCGATCAAATACAGCATCTTCTACAATTGCAACATTGAAGTTATACGTCACTGCATCAACCGCGGTTGCCCGAACACAGCCACTAGTAGAACCACCCACAATAATTAATGTATCAATTTTCAATTTAACTAAGTAGCTAATAATAGGTGTGCCAAAGAAAGCACTTGCATAGCTTTTATCCACCACGATATCACGATCAGTTGGCTTTAAGCACTCAACGATTTCCGATGCAGGATTACCATCTAAATATTTTGTTTGGTCTCTCTTCGCCTTTGTCGAAAATGAATCAAATTGAATCGTTTTCTTCTGTACATTACGTGTATATAACACAGGAATTCCCTGAGAATCTGCTAGCGCTTTTAATTGCTCAATTTTACGAATTCCCTTCCACGCAACGTCGCCGCCTCCACTTGGCCATTCATCTAATTGATCTTCAATCGGTACGTCGGCACCAATGTAATTGTGTTGTGCATCAATAATGATAAGAATAGGTTTTTTTCCTAAACCGCGACTTTGACCATAGCCCCCTTTTTTAATGACAATTTTATCGATTTCTTTTAACGCTGACTCCCAAATTCTTGTCATAATATTGCCCTCCTTTTCTCTTCAGTTAATGACTCCACAATATGTAGCCCAGCAATGCGCCCGAATCCTAATGCTGTAAGCAATCCATTGCTCGACAAATAACCAAAAGCATGATTGCCTGAAATACCGACAGCACTGCCTCCAACAGCATAAACATTTGGAATTACACATCCATTTGTATCCAGGACCTGTGCATGTTGATTAATGAGTAACCCTCCTTGTGTATGAAATAATGCTGGAATGACTTTAATTGCATAAAATGGTGCTTCAAGATTTTCATCAAAAACTTTGCGCCCAAAAGCATCTGCTTGTCCATCTTGTTGATGTCGATAATTCATAAATGTAAACGATAGTCGTTCGACATCAACTTGAATTTCCTGTGCTAAAGCTTCAACAGTTTCAGCTGTTTTATACGCTTCCATCTCCGCTAATCGCTTATAATCTTCAATGGGTAAAAGGTTCCTATGAATGCGCTCATCATAAATAATGTAGCCGTATTGTTCCGGTTGCTTTAATACTTCACATGTAAACTCTGAATAGCCCTGTGTTTCATTAGCAAATCGTTCACCTAATCTATTTATATAAAATCCCCCCATCATGATCGTACCCCAGGTTACAAGAAGACCCGTATTTTCATTGATCCCCGCATGACCTTGATAAGCAGTTAAACTCTTAGTAGCAGCACCTGCGGCAATCCCTGCTTCCATTCCTTCTCCTGTGTTCGCCTCATAGCCAAAATATGCTGCAACAGCAATTTCTGGGATATGCTGCTTTACAAGCTCTTTATTACCACCAAAACCATTTGTAGCAATGACAACTTTTTTTCCTTTAATGTATTGAGTGCCTTCTGATGAGGACACTTCAATGCCTATCACATGGCCGTTATCATCTTGAATGAGTTTCTCCAAAGATGATTGAAGGAGCAGATAAATATTTTCAAGTCTATTAACATTTCTCTTAAGCTTCTTCATTAACTCTAATCCTGAACGGCTTGGTGGCGCGTGCATGCGCAGTGCACTGTGACCAGGATATTTAAATTCCAAAACGACAGACATTTCGATTTGCAAAGAGTCATTTATCCATTCCACCATCTCCCCTGATACTGTTGCTAAAGCCCTCACCAGAGCTGGATCACTTTCATTATGGTTTTTCATCAAAATATCTGCTGTCATTTTTTCAACAGAATCATCAATGCCTAATTGACGTTGAAACCCCGTACTACAAGCCGGAATCATGCCAGCACTTGCCGCAGTATTGCCAAGTAAATGCTTTGTTTTTTCAAATAATGCTATTTCTAACCCCGCTTGTGCACATGTTAGTGCAGCGATCAAACCGCCTCCACCTCCACCCGCGATGATTACATCTACTTCTGAATCCCATTCCATGGAAACTCACTCCCTATCATTCGAACTTTCTCTAAATAAAAAATTTAATGCTTAATTGCTCACACCCCCCTCATTAAAAACTGCACGTAAATGCCATTCAACTTTCTGAATAACTTATTTATCTAAAAATTCAGTAATTTCATCACCTGTTTGCGCCCTCAATATATTTGTTTGCTATATTGAATCCATCATACATAGCCAATTTTATGTTCCACATTGTGAAACGCGTTTACTTTTTCTTATTTCCACCATAATTCCTCCTTAAACTTTTTTCAAGCTTTTTTTATTTTTTCTACTTCACACACTATTTCACTTCAAAAATCAGTTTTTCTTATTTATCTGAATTTTTTAAAAATTCATTGACAAACATCTATTGTTGCATTTAAATTCTATTTAGGATGAACCAAAATAGGAAACGCGTTTCATATAGTGGAACGATGAATAGGAGGTACTTTTTTTGAGACAAACAATTATTGAGAAAATTGTATCGCTTCACGCAAATAAAGTAGTCTTTGCTAGCGAACTCACAGTTGTAAATGTGGATTTTTTAATGGCATCAGATACAACTGCACCCTTAGCCATCAATGCATTCAAAAATATGGGGGGAGTTCAAATATTCGATGCCTCTAAAATGGCATTAGTAATTGATCATGCTTCACCTGCACCAAATCAGCGTATTGCTTCACTGCATGACATGATGCGTGAATTCGCCAATGAGCATAATGTTAAACTTTACGATGTAGGAGACGGAATTTGCCATCAATTGATGATTGAAAATGAACATGCCAAGCCTGGTCAATTAATTCTTGGTGCCGATTCTCATACTTGTACATATGGGGCGATCGGAGCATTTTCTACAGGGGTAGGTTCAACGGACTTAGCCGGAGCAATGTTAACAGGTCAAACTTGGATTAAAGTACCGGAAACCATTCTTATTAACATCAATGGGTCGTTACAACCTGGCGTATCAGCAAAGGATATCGTACTGTATGTTGTTGGGATCGTGGGAATACAAGGGGCGACATATGATGCCATTGAGTATGCTGGCTCCACAATGGTCGGTTTATCATTAGATAGCAGAATGACAATTGCGAGTATGTCAATTGAGATGGGAGCAAAGGCTGGTTTTATTCATACAACTGGGTTACAACTACCCTATGCTTTTGAACACGTTTTGCCTGATGAAAATGCAACATACAAGTGTGTAATTGACATTGATGCAAGCCAAATTACGAGTCAAGTTGCTGTACCACATTCTCCTGATAATGTTAAATCAATCGATGAAATTGAAGAAATCGAAATTAACCAAGCATTTATCGGAAGCTGTACAAATGGCCGTTTAGAAGACTTACAAGCGGCTGCTAATATATTAAAAGGCAAGCATATTCATCCAAGCGTACGTCTAATTATTGCCCCAGCCTCACGTAAAGTTTTTTTAGATGCTGTAAAAGATGGCACAGTAGAAATTCTAACAAATGCCGGTGCCACATTCTTGCCATCAGGATGCGGCCCATGTGTAGGCACGCATTTAGGAGTTCCGGGAAATAATGAAGTTATTGTTTCATCAACAAATCGTAATTTTCAAGGGCGGATGGGCAATCGCGAGTCAAATATATACCTTGGATCCCCTGCATTTGTAGCAACAGCTGCATTGCATGGCAAAATTAAAAATCCGCAACTAATATACGAGGGGTGACCACCATGAAAATTATTGGAAAATCCCATGTTTATGGCGATAATATCGATACAGATCGTATTATTCCAGGGAAATATACAAAAACATTAAATTTACAATCACTAGCTGATCATGTACTGGAAGATTTAGATCCAGAGTTCAGTAAAAAAGTAGCAGAGGGTGATATTGTTGTTGCAGGAGAAAACTTTGGTTGTGGTTCATCACGCGAGCAAGCACCACTTGCATTAAAAAAGGCTGGTGTTTCATTGATCATTGCAAAATCCTTTGCCCGTATTTTCTTTAGAAATGCCATAAACATCGGCTTACCCATCATCGAACTGAAAGATTATCATATTCAGCCCGGTGACATCATTGAGGCAGATCTAATTTCAGGCATTGTTACAGTAAATGGACAATCTTATACAGGGACAAAAATGCCCGAAGTAATGGTTGATATTTTGAATAATAATGGCTTAGTAAATTATTTAGCTGAGCATAAAACATATAAGTTATGACGGAGCATTCCCCCTGCCCTTGAAGCATAAACAAAACTCGCTGCAGACAAAGTTGCTGATGGTGAAAAGTCGTATTATAAAAGTTAATGTACAGATTGCTACAACAGTTATGATCTTCATTTCAATCAAATTAAAATGATAAAGGCTATTCAATAGTAACTGGATGTTTTAACTGATTCCAGCATAAAAACAAAGCCTCTCTTTTGAACAAAGCTAAATCAAAAGAAAGGCTTTTTATTATCTTGTGTTTCACCCCTAGAATTTACAACCGCTTCAAAACACATTCGTATAATATTTTTAGTCCAATTTCCAATTCTTCATAGCTTGCATAGGCATATGATAATCGAATATGCTGGGTATCTTGAGGATCGTAAATATACCCAGGATTAATGAGAACTTGTCGATGCAATAGCTTAGTAAATAACTCTTTATCAACGATTGGCTCATGAAACTTTAGCCAAATATAAAAACCCCCTTTCGGCTTTTCCCAACTGGCGATTCCCGTAAAGTTCTCCTGTAATATACCCTCAACAAAATTGGCTCTCAGTAATAATTCTTTCCGCAAACTCTTAATATGCTTCTCATACTTACCAGATTGCAACCAATGCAGTACAATTTCCTGTGAAATGGCGCTTGAACCGTAATCTGTTTGCATTTTTATATCCGCCAACCGCTCAATGACGGTTGTTGGACCGATTAACCAACCAATTCTAAGCCCAGGACTTAATGTTTTCGAAACACTCCCAATGTAAAGGACTTGCCCGCTTTCATCCATTGATTTTATTGGGGGTGTTGCCGCTTCAAAGAGCAATTCATGATAGACGTCATCCTCAATGATGGGAATGCGAGACGCTTTACAAGCTTCGTAAAGCTGCTTTTTTTCAAGCGTAGTCCACACCCCACCAGTCGGATTATTTAACGTAGGGACAGCATAAAATACAGCCTGCCTTTTTCTTTTTCGTTGAGCCAATGTTTGTACAAGCTGTTCATCTCGATGGATAGACAGCATTTGCATGCCTACAGACTGGAATGGATGGACTGAATTTAAATAAGATGTTTGTTCCTGGAATACGATAGAACCTTGCTCAAGTAGCCCAACAGCAATGAGCTGCAATGCCTGAAGTGCACCAGATACAATACATACATTTTGAGGCTTTGCATGGATCCCTCTTTTTTCCACATATTCGCAAATCGCCTCTCTGAGTCCGTCACTACCCTGCGGTGATGAATAGCCTAAAGCTTTCGGTTGCAAAGAAAGCTCTTTTAATGACGCTTCAATTTCAGCAGTGGGCAATAAAGTTGGTGCTAGCTCCCCGGTACCTAATCGAATGATATCATCGCGTTGCTCGTATTCATTGATTAATTGAATGGTATGATAATTTGGCTTATGAAGGCTTGTATCAATATAGGTTTGCCAATTTGGCTGTGTTTGTGTAATTAATGAATACCAGGAATTTGGAGCTACATAAATACCTGAGCCTACCTTCGATTCCAATATTCCTGCTGCTTTTAACTCTTCTAACGCCTGCTGAACTGTACTCCGATTTACCCCGAACTGCAAAGCAAGCTGTCTTTGTGTCGGTAGCTTTGTTCCTGCCACCCAATCTCCCCGTTCTATATGCTCAGTAATCCAAGTCACAATTTGTTGCTGTAATGTCATTTCACCTTGTCTATTTGGCTGCCAGTTCATTTGTATCACCCCAAACATATCAATTATGCCTCGGCATAATTGCGTCCGGAATCGGCTTTGTGCTTAGGCCTGCACGACGCAGGTCAGTTAGCCGTTATCGCATGGATGCGATGATTTTAGGCTAACATCCTCTTGAACTCCTTTCCGATTCCATGACATCCGCCGGAAGCTTTAACTTCTTTCAGCGGGTGTTTATGTACCCGCTGAAAGAAGTTAAAATTGGATGGATAAAAAACCATCCAATTGGTCGTTTTCTTTTAGTTATAACACATCTAGAATAGTTAGTGAAAGGAGGGAATAACATTGGAAGCATTTCTTCATGGAATGATTTTAGCATTTGGACTTATTTTACCTTTAGGCGTACAAAATGTCTTTGTCTTTTCTCAAGGTGCAACACAGTCACATCTAGTTCGTGCCTTACCTGCAGGCATAACAGCTGCAATTTGTGATACGCTTCTAATCCTACTTGCGGTATTTGGTTTATCTATAATCGTGTTGCAATTTGAGTGGTTACGGATCGCCTTAATGAGTGTCGGTATACTTTTCCTTCTTTATATGGGCTATTCAATTTGGCGTTCAAATCCGGCAACTGCCGATAATAACGAAGCACTACCTGTAAAAAAACAAATTTTATTCGCACTGTCTGTCTCTCTCTTAAATCCACATGCCATTCTAGACACAATAGGCGTTATTGGAACGAGTGCTTTAAAATATAGTGGCACAGAGCAAATATTGTTCACTGCTGCATGTGTTTTGATTTCTTGGTTGTGGTTTTTCGGCCTTATCATTGCTGGAGCATCCTTGAAAAGACTTGATAGCTCTGGAAAGCTTATGAATATTTTTAATAAATGCTCAGCGATTTTTATTTGGGCAACCGCTCTCTATCTTCTTAGTGGTTTAGTGTAATCTATTTACATAAAAAAACGCTCAGAATACTGGTTTATTAAAAGACAAGAGTTAAAGTAATGCACTTAATATTCCAGGATCCTATATACAATGTGCAACATTATAATATGCTATTTTTAAGCTGACCTAATTTTGATATTAGTTCAGCTTTTAGTTGTGTTTGTTGAATAAATGATTTTCCTTATTAAAGTTCGTACCACTTAGTTAAGAAATCGAAGTAACAGTGTCTATTTTTAGAATATTCCATTTATAATCACTTGATTTTATAGGATAATGTATATCGGTATTGGTGTAATTTGTTAGATTACGAAAGTTTGGTGAAGTTAATTGTTTAATAATTTAGGTATGTCTTTATTATGGATGTTGCTTGCTTATTCAGTCGCAACATTAGTAGTATTTATACTTATGTTAATCGCCAATAAATTTTATGGTGTTCAAAATGCGAAACAGGCAGGAACCACTTTTTTAAAATCACCAGTTTATGTTAAATCTAGGCCCTATCAGGTTCTTTACAATGGTTTAATATTTCCAATTTTTCTATGGCTATATAGTAAAGGGCTTGATACGGACAATGTAAAAGAATTTATGCTTAATACCGTTATCCAATGGACAACACTTTCAATAATAATTGACTATATGGTGTATCAATAGGGTCAAGACATTCTAAGATGTGCTTCTCTTGAATTTTTTCGTCAAACCAATCTCTACATTCAATGTAAAACATAAATTCCTCGAACTCGATTTGCAAATCCAATTTTTCATTTATATAGAACGGTGTAATCCTTATGTAATCCGTGGTTGAATCAGAACTAATAATCTCATCAAATATACCATTTTTAACCCTGAAATCGTCGGGAAATGCCTATACTTTCCGTTATAGTAAGCAGTGTTATTATAAATAATCTCGTTAATCTTTTCTTCTTGCTTTAGCATTTTCTTCGCATCCTTTATTACATATTCCGTAAATATTAACCCATTCCTTCTTGAACTAAACTGCCCTGTTAGCATAAAAAGCGACTGTTTATCTTAAACGATCGTACCCTTTGGTTGAATAAGGGATATTTTCTTAGATTATTTCCAAAATCTCTTTTGCGATTTCATCAAGTTCTTCTGCGAGTTCATTATGTGTAGGTGTTTCAGTTCAGTATTAATATAATCTTTTAAGTATAGGGTGATTCAAAATAACCTTTCAAATAATACTTTGTATAAGCTGTTCCTAAACCAGCATACGTATCTTTTAATCATTTTTCTTTCGCTTCTTTAGATTTGAACTCTCTGCCATCATTAGCAAGCGCTATTAAATGTTCCTTTAATCGTTCCTTTTCTGTCTTTTCTTCAAAAGCGGAAACCTCCTATTTCGC
Organism: Lysinibacillus sp. NPDC056232; assembly: GCF_042267565.1. NCBI lineage: Bacteria > Bacillati > Bacillota > Bacilli > Caryophanales > Bacillaceae > Lysinibacillus > Lysinibacillus sp. NPDC056232. The sequence goes on from NZ_JBHJTF010000002.1 coordinate 240,445, forward strand.
ATTTTTATCGTTTATCCCTCAAAATACGTAATATGATTATAAAATTTGCAAAAGAAAATATTGATTAGATTAATGCCAACTTCATTTTTACTACTATACATATTATAGATTATAGAAAGGAGGGATATTTTATGGAATACTGCGGAGAATTTCGCGAAGAGCGTCGCGAACGAAACCCATTCGCTTTAATCGTTGTACTGTTCATTCTTCTAATTATTGTCGGTGCTAGTTTCATGAATAGTTCGTATTAACAAAAACATCTGTTGATAGCTATGATGGTCAATAAATAATAATAGCTAGGCACCTCCCTTCTGATTTTTTGGTTTAGGGTCACTTTCCACCGAGTGGCCCTTTTTATAGTTTCTTTCCTCATATACATATTTAGTTCACACCTCACTTACTGCACATTTTTTTCAGATATTCACTCAATATAGTGATGTAATTTAATATTGCCCTTTGATATATCTGCTCCGTTAGCCATCCATGAAGCGCAAAAATCAGCTCTTCACCACAGTAAATGAAAGATGATTAAGTTCTTTCATGGGAGTTGAATAACGGATAAAAAAATTTACAGATACCATACTTTTATTAAATATACTCAAACTATATCTTTAAACACAAATAAAAACTGAACTAATATCAAAATTAGTTCAGCTTAAAAATAGCATATTATTATGTTGCACATTGTTTATAAGATCCTGAAATATTAAGTGCATTACTTTAACTCTTGACTTTTAATAAAATACTGGTACCTGTGCTTTTTTTCTGGCGACTCCTGAGCAGTTTCGGGGCTTACCCGATCACTTCTTCTGTCGACTCAGTTTCCGGGCTTACCTGATCACTTCTTCTGTCTACCCGATCAGTTCCCGGGTATACCTGAGCATTAAAGATTTTACAGCTTAAAATAAACAGAAATTTTTTCATCAAACACTTCTGTCTCTATATATCGTTCACCATGATCGTCACTCATATAATGAATATCATTTAACAACACATTTGCCTTTAGTAACGCTTCATGCTGCTGGATAATAGTTGTTGCCTTGGCACTTCCAGCAATCGAAATCGATACATACTGCTCAACAGGAAGTTGCCATTTTTTACGTGTATCTTGAATTGTGCGAATTAGTTCCCTAATTTGCCCTTCCTCAAGTAAGCTAGTTGTCAGCTGAACATTCAAAAGGACTCGACAAGAAGCTTCTTCGGCTAAGATGTACTGGTCCTTTACAACGGATTCTGTTAACACGTGCGCTTTTAACAATGTTAGCTGTTCCCCATCAATCGTTAACGCAACTGAACCTGTTTGTTGTAATAATTTTTTCTCCTCATCATTTAAATTCACTACGTAATCTTTTACTTTGTTCACTTTTGCTCCAAATGCTGCACCTGCTGTTTTAAAATTAAGTTTATAATGAACCGTTTCATATGCAAAGAAATCATTTGTCCAAAGGCATTCTTTTATGTTTAATTCATCTTTCACAAGCTCGCTATATGGTTGATAATCTGTTAGTTCACTGTCAACAGAGACAATCATTTCACTTAAAGGTTGCTTAACTTTAATGCCTTGACTATTACGGATGCTGCGACCTAGCTCTACAATTGTTAAAATATTTGCCATCTCTTTTTCAAGCTTCGTATTAACAAGCGTTTCATTGAATGTTGGGTAGTTTTGCAAATGAACGCTTTTTCCGCATAATTGTTGATATAAATCATCTGCGATAAATGGCGTGAAAGGTGCTAGTAATTGACAAATTGTCGTTAGTAGCTCATACAGTGTACTGTAGGCACCTCGTTTATCTTCTGACAATCCGTTAGCCCAAAATCTTGCTCGTGAGCGACGGATATACCAGTTACTTAGCTCCTCCACAAGCTTACCGATCTCACGTGTTGCTTGTGTAAATTGATAATCGTCCATAGATTTAGTCACAAGCTGAATTGTATGATGTAATCGAGACAATATCCAATGATCTAGTTTTGTGCGAGTGCCAGTCTTGTTAGCATCGTACTGGAAATCATCTATTTCTGCATATAGTTGATAAAATTTGAACGTATTATCTAGCGTATCAACTAGTTTTGATTTCGCGTCCATCACTATTTTTTTTGAAAAACGTTTAGGATTCCAAGGTGAACTGTCGACTAAAAATGCCCATCGCAACGCATCCGCCCCGTACTGCTCTATCAGTTCAACTGGCTCTAATGCATTTCCTTTGCTTTTCGACATTTTCTGCCCATGCTCATCTAAAACATGCCCTAAGGAAAGGACATTTTTGTAAGGTGCCTTTCCTGTGAATAAAGTCGAAACTGCTAATAAACTATAGAAAAAGCCTCGTGTCTGGTCGATGCCTTCGATGACAATATCAGCTGGGAATTGATTGTTAAACGTATCAAGATTTTCAAAAGGATAATGTTGCTGAGCAAATGGCATTGAACCACTATCAAACCATACATCAATGACTTCAGGTGTACGATCCATATCACCATTACAATTTGGACAAGTACAAACAACTTCATCAATATACGGCTTATGAAGCTCTATGTCTTGTAAAGTGCTCTTCGATAACACTTTTAAGGCAGCAATACTGTTTGGCGCTTCTTCATGACCACAAACCTTACACACCCACACATTTAGTGGCGTTCCCCAATAGCGATTTCGGCTAATATTCCAGTCCACTAGGTTTTCCAAGAAATTACCGAATCTACCGTGTTTAATGTGCTCAGGATACCATGTGACTTGATCATTATTTTGTAACAGCTTATCTTTCAATGCAGACATGTTGATAAACCAACTGTCAGTCGCATAATAAAGCAAAGGTGAATCGCAGCGCCAGCAATGAGGATAGCTATGCTCATATTTTTCCTTATCAAACAATAGCTCATCTTTAGCGAGCATTTTAATAATGTCGACATCGCAATCTTTCACAAATTTACCGACAAGCTCTGGAACCTCTTCTGTATAACAGCCTTTCAAATCAACAACATTGACAAACGATAGCCCATTTTGCTGAACCGTTTTATAATCGTCCTCCCCATAGGCAGGCGCGATATGAACAATTCCAGTTCCACTATGCTCAGTAACGTAATCCGCTAGCACAACAACATGGCCCTTATCAACTGTGATATAAGAAAATGGAGGAATGTACGATACGCCTTCAAATTCATGCCCATTATGCTCACTTAATATTTCAACGGGTTCAGTAAAAACCTTTTCCACTAATGATTTTGCCAAGATATATACTTTATCGTGCTGCTTCACTCGAACATACACGAGCTTAGGATTCATTGCCAAGGCAACATTGGCAGGTAATGTCCATGGAGTCGTTGTCCAGCCAAGAAAATACTCATCTTTGTCCTTCAGCTTAAACATTGCCGTTACAGATAAATCTTTGACATCCTTATAGCCCTGCGCAACCTCATGAGAACTTAATGATGTTTGACAACTAGGGCAATAGGGCGAAACGCGGTGCCCCTTATACAAAAGCTTTTCCTTGTGCACATGGCTTAAAATATTCCAAACGGACTCAATGTAATCATTGCTTAGTGTTAAATAAGGGTCATCCATGTCAATCCAATAGCCTAGCTGCTCTGTAAAGGTGCGCCATTTCTTCTCATAAGTAAAGACACTTCCCTTACACTCTTGAATAAATTGTTCAACACCATATTTCTCAATTTCTTGCTTGCCAGAAATACCTAGCTTTTTTTCTACGCCCAACTCTACAGGCAAGCCATGTGTATCCCAGCCTGCTTTACGTTCAACTAAATAGCCTTGCATCGTTTTATAACGAGCCACGACATCTTTAATCGTTCTGCCAAATGCGTGACCTACGTGTGGTAATCCATTTGCTGTTGGCGGTCCTTCATAAAATACAAAAGGCTGCTGTCCAACACGATTTGTCACGGATGTTGCAAACGTGCCTTCTTTCTCCCACAATGCTCGAATCCGTGTTTCTCGTTCAACCGTTGTTTCCTTTTTTTGTTCTGCTTGCATATTAGTTCCTCCTATACAATTAATTTTGTATAAAAGGCATACAAAAACCCCGTCCCAAGTAAGGGACGGGGTTAACCGCGAATACCACCCTAATTCTATTGAAACATCGTTCAATAGCACTCAGCAACGTACAATCATACGTGTTCTTTTTAACGGTAGACACCCGAATTAGCTTACTATGTTCAGCCAATCTTCTCAGAGAGGATCTTCATGTAACACTTGCACACCGACTTCCACCAATATGTCGGCTCTCTGTAGAACAAAATGAAACACTACTCTTTCTCATCAACGAATTTGTATGCTTTTATTGTCACTCATCTTAACAAACTTATTTTCGTCTGTCAATAATTACAAAATACTAATATTTTGTTAATTCCCGTTCAGACTGAGCGCTTTCCTGTAAGCGGTGAGTCTACATTCTAATCAACGCTTATACATGGCATTCATTTTAATAAAATATTACCTCCAACTTTTGGGGATGAACCAATTTCCCTATAATTCATCGAGACATGCTTCGATGCTTTTATGAAGAGCTGTGAACTTAGGCTTCCCATTTGTTTTAATATAAAAGCTTTTCACAAAGGATTTACAGTTAAAAAGTAAAATTCTGTGATGCTGTATATCGAGCTGCTCTTTTTTCACTTTTAAAGTAGCAGGTAATTCTTGTAGTAATTTAATGATCTCTTGCTTCTCTAAACCATGTTCCAACATTGTGAAAATAGGTACTAAAATCCGTTCATCCTCATTCTGACTACTCCCACAGCTAAAGCAGTGGGGTTCTTATGTACTTAAGAGAAGCGTTACAAAGCTCTCCACAGATGGTGTTGCCATGTCCTGTGTACAACATCTTTGATTTATCTTCTGTTCCATAAGACTTTCTTATTTACACAACCGATGTTGTGTTGGCAATAAGTTTTAACGAAGGCAGGTAG
>NZ_JBHJTF010000003.1:0-55427 GCF_042267565.1 Lysinibacillus sp. NPDC056232
ATATAAAAGCTATTGAAGAAGTGCTTAATATTAAGCTGCCAATCATTTTAGATTCTCCAAGTGGTAGAGAATTAGATCCTATTAACATAGAAGAAACATTTAAGATTTTGTCTGACGATTTTAAGGATAATCAGATTATTATTGCTTCTATATTTAACAAGGATTTAATTGATGAAACAAGAATAATCCAAATCGATAATAATTTGATGGAAGATGCAGATTTAATATTTAATAAAATGACTTCGAATAATAAATAGTTTTCAGTATAAATGGAGGAAGTAAATTGAAGAGAGTTTGTGAAAGTTTACATATTGACCATCAAGTACTAGAATATAATACTTAATGCTTTATAAGCACTTTTAATAAAAAGTTGCCACGCGCTTTTTTCATAAAATAAAGGCGTCGCAAGCTTTGATATGGTGGGCTTTCTTAAAATACCTTCCTATGTCCCTTCATATCCTTATAATTTGTTATCAACCAAAGTCAAAACCCTTGTTTATCAGTTTTTTCTTTTGAACTGGAACAAATACTTGATTGAGGAAGTGAGTATAGCTCTAGACATAATAATTTAGCAGTTACAAAGCAATATTTAGATTCGGCTGTTGGGGAAGTAAGTATTGCAAAGTCCAATTATATCCAGTTGTAAGAGGTACAATACTGCATTTGATTTTCGTAGGCATCTATCCATTTATATAAGGAAATAGTCGTATATAAAGAATGTAATTGAACTTAGAACTGATGAAGAATTGCTATCCACCGATAGTTATTAAAGTAGAAAATCGGCTAAAACTATTATGATTTTATTCGGTTATAAGTAGCAGAAGTAAATGATTAATTTGTGCTTTATTAAAGTGTGAGGAATAAATAGGGATTTTACTTGGAACATTGTTGTAGTAAATTGTAATTTATAAGAGCTTGTGATTCAATTAGGCAGCATGTATAAAAGTAGTATAAGTATTCATGTATATTTGCTCTACACATTTTCTACACAACATAATTAAAAAACCAGTGGTGCCAATGCTTCGGAAGGATATCAAATTCCCTCCTGGGACGTCAAAAAACAGGGTTTGAGGCCAAGGGGTATATGCCGATGTCTATATTGGGAGGGGAATATGAGAAAAATATAGAGGTTATCATTAGTTAGATAACCTCTTCAATGCTTCTCCATTTTTCTTTACAGCTTTATCAAAGCTTGCTTTAATTTTAGTGGATTTATCAGTGTTTGTTTTTGGTTGAAGGTCTTGATTTAGTTTTTTGTCTTTTGTCATAACTGTATCACCTCGTTTTTATTTTGTAATTACTGTAATAAAATAACATTGGAAAAGCAAGCAGAATCATCTACTTGCCCATGTAAATCATTTTTCTTTTAAAGCTTTAATTGCAACAGATAACGTCACTTCTTTTTGTTCAGACGTGAGCTGTAGGCCGTTATAATGAAGCACCTGAATTAAGAAAAAGTGCCTAAACTTTTCTTGCAAATCTTCATCTAAAAATAGTATTGGATAGAGCGTTCCTGTGAGTGAGGTTTAATCATTCTTTAGATTAAGATAAGAGAGTCATTAGGGAGCTTTTGTAGAATAGTATTAGAAGGTGTAGGTAGGGAGTGGTTCCCGAAATTGAGGAAGGCTATCTTCCTAATTAATATGTGACCTCTAACAGCTACACGAATTGGAGTAGCTAACGATACGACCTGTTCATTATTGGTAATAATAGCGTTGCATAACAGGAGGCAGCTGTTATATTAAGAGGAAAAAATTAAAGCTTAGAATCTTATAGTGAAGATTCTAAGCTTTTTCACTGTGTAATAAGCAACGGCAAAAAGATTATAATTGGTTATTTAATTAAGACATTTACAAATTTTGCTCTATCATCTTCATTTTCAGTATATGGGATAGCAACAAAAACAATATTATTTGCCTGTTTTAAAATTGTTTCATATTCACGGTATGGACTAACTATATTATTAGATGATTGACCAAACATCATACTTGAAATCATTGCAATTTGTCCACCAGTATCAATATTATGTTTACTTAAAGATAAGTATTTTTCAACATTAATTATTTCTGGAGCTTTTGGTTGGTTTGGTTCAGACTGTTGGTAAAAGTATAAAAGATAATCAATTTTAGTTAACTCATTATCTTCTTCTTCTATGTAACCTGGATAGCCAAAAAGTTCATTGTCCTTAATTGTAAGTCTAACCATGTCATCTACAATATAATTACCAGTAATAATAGAATTTTTAGCAATCAACCCTTTTCCATGACCTGTGACTAATACTCCTTTTTCATTAATTTTATCCAAATCAGCGTAAAAAACATTTTTAGACATAATTTCCTCCTTTATTTTTTAATAATATAAAGTTAAACTCTTTATTCTTTATTGTCAAATTATTCCTATGTTGATAATAAAGAATTAGAAATAGTTTATATATTAGTTTTTACTCAATTTTTCAAGTGCAAAAAGCTTGCCTCCGTAAAGTTTTTTAGAACCTTGGTCAAAACCTTGGTCAAAGATTTTCGTAGTGGCTTATAACCATTAAAAACACTACTATTAAAGTACTTTTAGAAGATGACGGTTCGACTCCCGCCGTCTCCATACAGTGATTTTCTAGAGTTATCTAGAGTGGTCAAAACCCTTGTATATCAAGGGTTTTTTCTTTTTTAGTTGTACTGAGTTTTCTGGGATTTTTATAGGAAACTGGCTAAAAATCTGGCTACTTTTAGGTCAAATTTATGAGTTTAAGTAAGCCACAAATTTATTAATTGTTTCGTTTTTTGCACTCTTTGATAGGTGCGTATAAATATTGAGTGTTGTTTGCACATCTGTGTGACCTAATCGTTCTTGTACTTCTTTGACACTTGCGTCCGCTTCGAAAAGCAAAGAGCAGTGGACATGTCGAAAAGAGTGGACATGTGTGTAAGGTAAGTTGTATTTATCGATAATTTTCATAAGCCATCTTCTAGGGATTGTTTGCTGCAATAAACCATTTTGTTCGTTTGTAAACATTAATTGGCTTTTGTCATTCACATTTGGAAATTTGTCTTGCTGAATCGTTTTCCATTCGGATAAAATGCGGCATGTTTCATCATCGATTAAAAGCTGGCGTGAAGTATCGGTTTTATAGAGCTTGTTATTTTTACCTCTTGAAAGAGCTTTTGTAATGAGCAGTTCCTTCGTTTCGAAATTTAAATCTGCCCAAGTTAGTGCAAGTGCCTCACCTTTACGGATACCTGAAAAAGCAAGCAGGTAGAAAAATGCGGTAATTTGAGCATTACCAAATTGCTTTAAACATTGTAGGAAGTAAATTAGCTGCTCCTTTGAATAGTAGTTAACCTCAGTATCTAATACAGTAGACGCTTTGATTTTTGGGAGATCCACTAGCTTAAAAGGATTTGAACTGATGTAATCACGCTTAATAGCAAAATCAATTACCTTAGATGCATACGTTTTAACGGTACGGAATTTTTTAAATTTTAATGAGCATTCATCAACAAAGTTTTGGCAAATCGGTACGTTTAATTTTTCGATTCGATAATGCCCAATTGCGGGTAGAATATGATTTCTGAAAATGCCAAGGGTTTTGACAAAGGTGCTTTCTTCGACAGTTCTTTCGTAGTGCTGAATCCAGACATTATATATATCCTCGTATGTTTCAGTTTTAGGCTTCTTATATTCCCCTTTACTAACTTCGACTCTTAATTGAGCTAAGGCAAGATTAGCCTCTTTTTTTGTTAGAAAGCCCCGTCTAGTAACGTGAATTTGTTTGCCTATTTCGCTATCCATTCCTAAATAAAGCTTAAACATATAGTAGGTCTTTCCATCTTTTTTTGTATATGATTTAATATTGTCTTTCATTGAAATGCCTCCTAGAACCATACAGGGAAACTAGGGATACAGTTAATTTTTCTAGTAACTGTATTGTTAGTATAGCTTATAAAAAACATTTTCCCAATAAATAAACTTCCTTTATTTTGGTAGCATTTTATATTGAAATAATGGTGATAGTAAAAAAGTTTATTCGTAATTAGTAGTTGAATATTGCAAGTTATTTTATTACACTACACAATTGAAACAAACGGTGCATTAAGGATGTGATTAATTTGAGAACACAAAAAATAAATCTCTATGTGGATGATTTAAGAGATTGTCCTATTGGTTTTGTCGTGGCAAGAACGTTTCAAGAAGCAATTCGCTTACTTGAAAATCACGAAGTAGACACACTTTCTCTTGACCATGATTTAGGAGAAGATCTACAAGGTAATCTATTGCCAACAGGTTATGACTTAGTAAAATATATTTGTGAAAAAGGGTTACGGGCAAACAAAATATATATTCATACGGACAACCCTGTTGGTAGAAAGAATATGTATCAAACACTGCATGGAGCAAAGCGAAGAGGTTTCATTGATTCAGATATTGAAATTTATCACAATCCTATTACTGAAAATAAATATACGAAATGAAGTAATACTAAACAATTCATCAAAAATATTGCGTGCTCAATAGCAATCAAAAAAGGTATTCCACTACTTATTGCGAATACCTAAAAAAAAATAAACCGCCCTCGCCCCCAAAGCTGAGTAGTGGTTTACTTTTTGCTCTCTAATCGCCTTTGAAACGATTCTGCTTGTTGCTAAGATTGTTTGGTGTACCATCACTAAACAGTCTTATTTATATTCTCTTTAAGTCGAATTATAGCATGATTTTTGAATATTCTCAATCCACTTTGTTTTGAATTAAATTATTAATTATTTTATTCTCAATAATGTGTGATTTAGCCCTAGTAAAATGTATGTTAAGAAACAATGATTTGCACAGGAAGGGTGAATTAGAATTCTAGTCACTGTAGTAATTTGATGGCTAACATAGCGAAATATTTATCTAATCATGAATGATGGATACGATGATTGGGAAGGGAATTATTTAGATGTTGGATGGGCATTTATAGAAAGTGTTAATTACTTCACAATACGTCAAAATTATTGAGTGCTCAATAGCAATCAAAAAAGGTATTCTACTAGTTATTGCGAATACCTGTTAAAAAAGAGAAAGAAAAAGTGCCAAAATACGGATGTACTTTGGCACGGGTTGAGACTCAACTAACGACATTTATGCTGTATGAGTAAATCGCTCATCTAATAGATTGTATAATTCAGGAATGCAATGAATATACGTATCTATCGTTGTTGCTATTTTTGTGTGACCTAAGAAACTTTGAATGAATTTTATATCTTTCGTTTGATAATAGATACGAGAAGCACAACTGTGGCGTAAGCCGTGAACTGAAACAAGCTTTAAACCATGTTGGGTTTGGAATTTTTTTAACCAGGCGTTTAACTTGCAGTTATTATAAAAAGTATTTTTATTGTTTGGGAAGATAAACTGCTTTTCGCCTTGATGCTCAAGATTAGAGAAATCTACACAAGTTCATTACTTATTATTAGAAGAAGGAAGAGGAATTAATGAATATCTTGACAAAATAATAGAAAGTAAAATTGATAATTTGTTTCGAGTTCAATAATCTTTAAATTAAAAATCTAGTTTCCTACCAAAACCCCACCAATAAGAAATTTTGGTAGGGAATTTTGTCATCTACTTTTTAGCTTGATTAAGCTAAATATGATTAAATAAGAACCATATTGTAGACGAGTAGAAGATGTCTGAATTTATAGATATCTTTTTTCTTATCCCGCTCTATGAGTACTTAGTATATATCTATAAAATATTTTTTTTATTGCAAAACAAGACTTTTTAAGAACGTATGTAATATAAAATCTTGAATCATTATATACTTAGTATATAATGATATAAAAGATATTAGGGGGATTTGATAAAGTGATTCAGGTTGAAAATCTTAAAAAGGAATTTTTACAAGGACAAGAGAGAATTAAAGTATTAAAAAATGTTAGTTTACAAATTCAAAAAGGTGAATTTGTAGCTATTATGGGTCCAAGTGGCTCTGGAAAAAGTACTTTACTTCAATTATTAGGTGGTCTTGATATACCTACAGAAGGGGACATTATAATTAATCAACATTATTTAAATAGGATGACAGAAAAGAAAAGGACAATATTTCGCAGACAGAATATTGGCTTTGTTTTCCAAAATTATCAATTACTTAGTAATCTAAATGTCGAAGAAAATATAGCTTTCCCACTTCATGCAGATGGAACTTTAACAAAAGATAAAAAGCAACCAGTTTTACAATTACTTAATTCCGTCGGTTTAAAGGGACTTGGGCAGAAGAAGGCTAATTTGCTTAGTGGTGGGCAACAGCAACGTGTAGCTATAGCTAGAGCACTAGTTAGCAACCCCGCCGTATTATTGGCAGATGAGCCAACAGGTAATTTAGATAGAAATACAGCCGAGGACATTCTTGGGTTAATGACTAGATTTAATCGAGATTACAATCAAACAATAATCATGGTTACACATGATATTTTCGCAGCTGGATTTGCAGATCGAATTATTCTTTTTAAAGATGGAATTGTCGATCAGGTGATTTCTAGAAAGGATGAAGATTATGCTAAATATGTGGCGAATTTCATGGCGTAATATAATAGAAAGCAAAAAAAGATTTTTCTTTTCATTACTTGGGATCATTATTGGCATTTCCTTTATAACTTCCATGTTAATTGCTGATAAAACAACAAATGATGTTTTTAATTATTATGAACAAATGTATGTAGCAAATGCTGATTATTGGTTTTTAAGTGATGAACATACCTTTTCAGAAGAGGCTGTTTCCTCTCATTTAGACAATCCAATCATTACTGACTCGTTGCTTGCACTTGATAAACATGTATTCTTTGATCTTGATGATAAATCGGAAAATCAACGTTCTGTACGAATTACGGGTGTGAATGATCAGAATAGTTCTTTACTAAAACTACCAGTTATAAAAGGAGAGTTAGATAATGAAGGGCTAATTATAACCGAGCCTGTTGCAAATTTATTAAATAAAAGTGTTGGAGATACTATTCGGTTTAGCAATTTAGGAGAGGCTAAGGTTTCGGCAATAGTCGGGTATACACAGTTGCTTGCGAGTCCTAGTGATTGGGAAAGTGCTGAATCAACTAGTTTTAGAATTATGGCTCCCCTTGATTTGTTAAGAGAATGGACAGGTATGGATAATGAGCTTTCATATGTACGATTTCAAACAAATGAAGATGGTGAAAAACTTTTTCAAGATTTACAGAATGAATTTACTAATTCAAATATATATATCCAACCAGTTGTCGCAGATGATCTACAAAGTAACGATATTGGGGGTCTCTACACATTTTTTTACTTAATTGCTGTTTTATCTATGCTTATTAGTGGATTCATTGTCTTTAATATGATTTATACAAGTGTTATGGAAAGAAAAAAGGAATTTGCAATAATGAAAAGTTTTGGTTATTTGCAAAGCTCTATTTCTAAACTTGTATTCATTGAAGTAATCATTTTATCATTAATTGGTACGGCTATTGGGGTTCCAATTGGGATTTGGCTTGGCGATATGTTTATGCAAACTTTGCTTAGTGTATTTGAATTTGATACGGTGTACACTTTGAATTGGAAAATGCCTACAATAACAGCCATTGTAATAGGAATTGTATTTCCTATTATCTTCTCCTTATTTCCTATTTACAATGCTGGGAAAACTTCGGTGCTCTTGACATTAAAAGAGGCGACTCAAACATTATCGTCGAAAAGACAATATCTATTTAGAGGTATTGTAGGAGTTGGCTTACTTTCCTTTATATTTATTGATCATTTTATTTCCTATTTAGCTATTTTAGCAAGTATTATTTTGCTGTTTCCATTCTTGTTAATAGGAATAAGTAAGATCTTTAAACCAATTTTCAAAATGTTTTTAGGCTATTCAGGAATTTTAGCTACGCATAGCCTTACACAGCAATTAAATAGAAATGCCAATACTTCTGCTATACTTGCCATTGGAATAGCAGTCATCTTATTGTTAAGCTCTGTTATAGAAACTGCTCCTGAAGGGTATGAACGTGATATTAGAAATACATTTGGGGGTGATCTAAGGGTTACATCGGAAGCCCCTTGGTCTAGTGAAGATATAGAAACTCTATTTTCTTATGATTCTGTAGCAAATGTTACTCCACTAACAGAAGCTACACCTATTACATGGGAAACAATGAATGATGAGAGTAGACAATTTTCTATTTTTGCCGTAAGTAAAAAGGGACCTATATTATTTGAGGATATTGAAAAAGAATCGTTATATGAGGAATTACAAAAGAAACCATCTATCCTGCTCGGTAAGCGAGCTTTTGATGAATGGGGTGGTAAAGTAGGGGAATACATTCACATAAATACACCTTCTGGTAATCAAAAATTTGAAGTCATTGATGTTGTAGATACTTCACATTATTCAGGATATGTTGGTTTTATGGATGAAGATCATTTAAATAATGAATTTGGTTGGGCTAATAGTTTTGATATGCTACTAGCATTAAATGATAAATATAGCGGAGAGGAATTACAAGATCAGTTATGGACAGATTTCAATGAACACCTTTCAAAAGTTAAAACTATTGAAGATGAAATTAAATCAACTACTTCTGCGTTATCTGGTATGAACGAAATAATATTAATTATGCTATTCCTAATTATTGGCTTAGCTAGTATTGGCACAGCTAATACTCTTTTAATGAATACATTTGAACGAACATCTGAGATTGGAACAATGCGAGCACTTGGATTTACTAGACAACAAGTAAGAAAGATGGTAGTTGGTGAGGGGTTACTCATAGGTTTAGTAGGAGTCATCGGGGGTGTAGTATTAGGTGTGATTTTACTTTACGTTACTAGTCAATCCAAGCTTTTAGGAGATTTCATACCTTTCCATATACCTCTTGCTAATATTGGAGTAGCATTGATTGCTGGTCTATTACTAAGTTTTCTTGCCTCTTGGATATCCAGTATGACTGCTAGTAAAATAAATATTTTATCTTCAATTAAAGAAGGTTGATCAATTATGTCAGTAAAGTATGGACTATTAACATTGTTATACCAACAGGATAATCATGGATACGAATTAAAAGTAGAATTGGAGTCTCTTCTAAGTATCAAAGGAAAAATTAATCCTGGTCAAATTTATACTACTCTTGACCGTCTCATTCGTGATCAACTCGTGTCATCTGCAGAGATAGATGACCAAGAAAGAAAGCTATATAAGCTAGAAAAGTCAGGAGAAAATGAATTAAAAAAATGGTTATTAGAACCTGTACCTTATCATTCTACTAAGGACGACTTTCATTTTAAATGGAGCTGTGCTCGAAAAATCCATTTTGAGCAAGAAAAAATTATGCTAGAACAACAAAAAGCAATGATAATGAAAGATGTTATAGAATTGACTAAATTAAAAACGGAATTTCTTATTCAAAATGAAGAACATAAATATTTATTAATCAATGGCACACTTTTACATTTAGAGGCAGATTTAAACTGGATAAGTCAGATTGAAAATAGAATTCGTTCATAAATCTATATAAAGGTTTCCTTTTCATATTGCTGTAATTATCTTATACTGTTTTTTCTCAACAAAGGAGGTGTTTGATTGGGAGTTATTCTTGAATATAGTTGGGAATTGTTTATACTTATTGAGTTATTATCTATAGGGGTACTACTCCTATTTGGTATATTTCGTTATTTCTTTAATAAACCTACACTTAGCATTATGTTCATTTTTCTATTTTTATTTATGTTAATACTTGAAGGGTTACTCGGATTGTATGTGTATCAGCAAACAGGAGAGATTTCAACATTTCAAATTGTTATTACTATATTTATTATTTATGCATTTACATTTGGTATATTTGATTTTATAAAGCTAGATCGTTGGATGCGTAGAAAAATTGGGACGTTTCGTGGTGTTGAATTATTATCTGATAAAGACTATAAAATTATTAAAAGAAATAATAACCCTAAATATATTGCAAAGAAGTATCGTAAGTCATCTTATATACATTTGGTTATTTTTGTTACAGTGCAAGCGTTTTTTTGGATTATGGGAACGGAAAACCTTACAGAGATGAAAATGTATTTAACTGATTTGTCATGGATAGAAAAAGGGATAGCAAAGGAATCACCCTATGCTAATGAGATTACTTTTGGAATTGGAGCAATTTGGAGCATTGTTTTTATCATTGATTTTATCTACTCATGGTCTTATACATTGTTTCCTAAAAAATAAAAACTTTTATTTGAGAAAGTAAACCATTTGGCTTTAAGTTGCGATAGCTTTAATCATTTCAATTATGTATTTCATACAACAAAAAATACTACCAGATAGCAATAAAAAAACCGTTATCTGGTAGTAGCATTTTTCATGCACTAAATTTATATCCCATTTCTCAGACGACGGTTTAAATAGCCGTCGTTTCTCTTTTATAAAGAAATTTACGGATAAGATATTAAGCTCGACTTTTTAGGAAATGGCGGCTCTCAGGAGGTAGCCGTCATGCAATATGTTGTTAGACAACAATATTTCATTTTTGAAAGGTAGGGCAACAGATGAAGATGTGAATTTACTACTATCTGTTCTAGACTATACAAAGTTCATAGATTTAAGAAATTCAGCTGCGGTTTTATTGATGTATCGTTGTGGTTTAAGAATAGGAACGATAGCACGAATGAAGGAACGGCATGTTGATTTTGTTAATAAAAGATTACATCTTGACGGGGAAGTTATGAAGAATCATAAAGGTTTAATTTTACCTTTAGATGAACAAATGACTTACACTTGTTGGGCGACCTTCTTTAAATTCAGGATTCTGTTTTCAATGGCTTTTCCTTCCTGTGTCCTTTCAACAATCATATCCCTTTCAAATTCTGCAAATGAACTCATGATGGTAAATATCAGCCGACAAGTGGGTGAATCTCCAACAATGCCCATGTTCAGCACATGCACCTTTACACCTCTGTAAAACTATTCCCTAACAGTTTCAATAGCCCCAGAAGCAGAACGTGTATACCTATCAAGTTTAGTGACAACAAGGGTATCTCCTTTATCTAGATACTTCAATAGTTGCTGAAATTGAGGGCTATCTGTTTTCGTACCAGTGTATTTTTCAGAATAGATTTCTTCGCATCCTTTAGCTCTTAATGCCTTGTAATTGTACTTCTAAATCTTGTGTAGCAGTTGATACCCTTGCGTAACCGTATTTCATTATGTAAAAACCTCTTTTTGGTATTTTATTTATGAATCTACATTATGACACCTTGATAATACTAGAGGTGTCAATTCTTTTAAGTTATGGGTATAATTATATAGAGGAGGAGAATATATAATGAAACAAAAATACTGTTTTGTAGCAACTGCATATGCTCTAAAGCCTAGTAAAGTAACTAATAAGGAAACTAGACTAGGCTTTTAAAAGATTTGAGACTATCAAAGGAGAGTTACATGAAGAAAAAGTTATTATTACTAATGGTTGTTTTAACTATTGCGATTAATAATATTTACTTTGCATCGAATGTTTATGCAACTGAAATAATTTTTAAAGATGTGGATCAAAAGCATTGGGCAGCAAAGGAAATCCAATACTTATCTGAACAAAACGTTATTCAAGGAAATCCAGATGGGAATTTTGCACCTAATGACAAATTAACTCGTTTACAAATTGCGTTAATGGTTACGAGAGCGAAGGGATACAGTGTGATCGATCGACCGGACCCACAGTTGGTTGACGTAAAAAATGAAGATGTTTATTTTGATATCATATCTGCAGCCATGGCTGAAGGGGTTTTTGATGATGTTGTAAAGGGGCATGAATTTAAACCGAACGCATTTGTGACAAGGGCGGAAATGTCATCGATTCTGTCAAGAGCTTTTGAATTAAGTGATATTTCTTCAGTTGAATTTAAGGATGTCACAACGAACAGTTGGGCATATTCGTCTATTCAGGCATTAGTGAAAAATGAAATTGTTTTTGGTTTTGCGGATGGGACGTTTAAACCAGAACGCTTTTTATCGAGAGCAGAATTTGCAGTGATGATGGCGAGGTTATTAGATGAAACGTATCGTGTAGCACCAGAGCCAAAAGCACAAGTCCCTGTAGAAGAACCAGAAAAGAAGCCTCAGCTAAATAAAATGTACATAACGGTTCCAATTGTTAAGCAAAAACCAGAATTGCCAAATGGCTGTGAAATAACCTCTTTAACAGCTGTCTTAAACTATTATGGATTTTCAACAAGCAAAATGGAAATGGCAAATAATTATTTACCGAAGGAATCATTTACCTATCAGAATAATAAAAGATACGGTCCGAATCCTTATAAAGCATATGCAGGAGACCCTCGTTTAGGGACAGGCTTCTTTTCTTATGCACCTCCAATTGTCGCGGCTGCTGAAAACCTTTTCGTCGGAAGAACGACAAAATACACAGCAACTGATGTAAGTGGAAAGGGAAAAGAGTTTTTCTATGAGAAAATTAATAATAACGTTCCAGTAGTCATTTGGGTAACCTTGGATTTAAGTACTCCGAAAGTATCGTATTCTTGGTACTTCAGTGATACAAAGGAATATTTTAAAGCACCGATTAATTTACATGCTGTTGTGCTAGTTGGCTATAATGAGTTCAATAATACCGTTCATTTGATGGACCCGCTAAAAGGAAGAGTCTCACAAAATGCCGATAAGTTTTTTCAGAGCTATAAAGAACTTGGAAGTCACGCGATGATTGTTGAGAGAAATAAATAGAGCGGAACAAGGGTTACCATTAAGCTTGCGAAAGTAACGGATGGTAAGGTTGCCAAAGCTGAAATCGCAGGAGCGTTATTTACAGAAGCTGCGAAGAAAAACAAAAATACAATCAAATACTTGAAAAAGATTGAGTATAACTCTAGGGCATAGTGATTTAGCGGTTACAACGCAATATTTAGATTTGGTTGTTGAGGAAGTGAGTAGATGCATCCGATTTTCGTTAACATCTCTCCATTTATCGACGGAAATAGTCGTACATAAAGAATGTTATTGAACTTAGAACTAATGAAGGATGGCTTTTTATTAATAAGTTATTAAAGTAGAAAATTGGCTAAGACTACTAGGATTTTATTCAGTAGTTAGTAGCAGAATGATTCGTTAGATCTTTATTTAAGTGTGGTGTATTAAAGAATTATTCTTAACATTGATTTTGAATAATTGAAATTATAAGAGTTGCTGATCAGTAAGGTAGCGGTAGCATGTATAAGAATAAATATACATTCATTTTTACTCTACACATTTTCTACACAATCAAAATAAAAACCCAGCAATACCAAGGTTCATTCCCTCCTGGGACGTACAGTTTTATGACGTTATATTTAGAGAAATAAGCACTTTCGCTTATGATTCAGTTTTACAGTACTTGGTTAGCGAGTTTCTGTACTAACGGATTGTATGATGAGGTGCTTTTTTCTTTGTCCAAAAAGAAGGGAATATTTGAAATAAAGCTTTACTATTCCGTTTTAAAATTGATACAACCCTTTTCAAACTTTGCACGGAAACATTATTCCAGGGCTTCTTGTTCCATGTATTGATCTGGCCATATCTTATTAAGTAACGCAAAGTGACCTAATCCTCCATGTACGTACACTGAGCACCTTGTCCTTTTGTGTATATTCATTACACTAGAACTTCCTTGATGATGGTACATCGATAGAATAGTAGAGGAATGTAGTTTATGAAATAGAGGAACTCAGTCTAAGAACGCCACGTCCTGTGGCAACGACTGAGTGACCAACATCATGTTGTTGCTGTCGCTTCGCTTTCGCACAGACAAAACAAGTGCTGCCGCTACGCTTTCGCGCAAAAAACATCTGTTGGCCAAAAGCCTCCGGCGGATGTCAAGGAATCGGAAAGGAGTTCATAAAGGATGTTTTAGCCTAAATTCATCGCATCCTGACCTGCATGGGAAAAAACGACACGTCCTGTGGCATTACCGAAATGACCGACATCGTGTCGGCCTTCATGCAGGCCTAAGCACAAAGCCGATTCCGGACGCAATTATGCTGAGGCATAATTGATTTCACGCTCATTGTAACATTGGTTATAAAATAGAAAATGAGGATTGGTTTTTTAAGTGGATGGTTAAATACAATTGATATAATATTAATATATAATCTTTTACCATGAATAACATTGCTAAAAGAAGAAGGCAAGATTTTTAGCAAGTTTGAAGGAAATAATGAGGAGAGTATATATGGATTGGAAACCTGATAGAAAAGCGAAAAAAGCTATCTATAAACAACTCGCAGAATATATTGAAAAGGGAATTGCAGATGGTACATTTCCACCTGATAAACCTTTGCCGTCAGAGAGATATTTAGCGAGTGCTCTAAATTTAAACAGAAGTACTGTTGTTCATGCATATGACGAATTAGAATCGATTGGGCTTATTGAAAGAAATAGAGGAAGTGGTACTACCATTAGTAAAGATATATGGGGTATAACAAAAAAGCGGATTCCTAGCTGGAATAGGTATATTGAGGCGGGTTCTTTTTTGCCTAGTCAACCTGTAACGCAAAAAATAAGAAAAGAAGCTGTTGAACATAAATTAATAAATTTAGCTTCCGGTGAATTGTCAGAAGAACTTTTCCCAAAAAGATTTTTAAGCGAGATAACGTCAACACGTTCTTTTATTGGAAGCCTAGGATACGATCATCCACAAGGGAATGAAATCCTTAGAAATACGATTTCAAAACACGTAAAAAAAAGTAGGGGAATCGAAACTAATCCTTCTTCAATACTGATAACATCAGGAGCGCAACAAGCATTGCATTTAATTGTACAATGTTTGTTAAAGCCTGGAGATGCAATAGCAATAGAAGATCCTTCTTATAATTATAATCTTCCAATTTTCAGATCGGTAGGTATTCAAATACATTATCTACCTGTCGATAAGGATGGAATAAACCCAGAAGATTTGGAGTCATTATATAAAAAACACCGAATAAAAATGATTTTTTTAAATCCATATTTTCAAAATCCAACGGGCTCTTTATTGAATAAAAAGAAAAAGGAAGCGATTTTAGACATATCCTCAAAGCTTGGAATTCCAGTAGTAGAAGATGATCCTTATAGTTTAACAGCTTTTTCAGGTGATAAAATCTCTACCCTTAAATCAATGGATAGGAATGGCAACGTATTGTACATTAGTTCTTTATCTAAAATTGTTGCCTCAGGATTAAGAATAGGGTGGATTATTGGCCCAACATCGGTGATTGAAAGGTTATCCGATGCGAAACAACAAATCGACTTCGGTCATTCTAGTTATACACAATGGGTAGCGAATGATTTTTTAGAATCAGAAAATTTCCATATTCATATAAAAAGTTTAATGAAGGAATTAGAAAAAAGGAGAGATAAAATTATAAAAAGCCTTGATACTTATTTAAAAGATCTAGTGGAATATTCTATTCCTCAAGGTGGTATTCATATATGGTGTAAAATACTTAAAAATTATAATGAAACTCAATTGCTTGAAGAATCCATTAAAAGAGGCGTCATTTATGTTCCTGGTTCTACACTGGGATCCAAAGATGGTTTTGTTCGTTTTACTTTCGCAAAGGAAGATGAAGATTCAATCGATGAAGGAATCAAAAGGTTTGCAGAAGCCCTTAATAGTATATAGACAATTGGATGGTTAAATGGATGGTCAAAAAAGCATCGAATTGGATGGTTATAAAAAATATAAATCCCTTATCATTGAGAGGTAGATGATAAAACATCGATATAGCCTAATTACTAATTATTTTTTTATTATATAGTAATTGCTATTAAAATGATTAAATTATTGAAAGAGTTGATATGATATGACATCGGGTTTGATTATTACGCTAGTGATTGGATCTATTATTAAATTGTTAATGAGCCCTCCCAGTATAGCTGTGGCATGGGGAGTAAGTAAATTTGAACTTCATAAAAAACTTGATTCAAAAGATGTTACGGTAACATTTAATGGAAAGAATTTAGAAGAGGAAGAAAAAAATAGATTTACAGACTATTTTAATAAAGCTTCCTTTTTGAAAAAACACTATATATTTCCAGGTAATGAAAAATTATTTTTACAGCCAGAGACTAATGTTACTCCATTTGTCATGAACGTAAAAAGAGGCAAAAAAGATGTTAATTTCTTTGTTTTTAGTTACGACAATCATGTTGATGTAGTCAAGAAGTGCGAGGAGAAGGTTGTTTCATATAGTATTAGTTCTGAATATCTACAAAATTTTACCGTTTTAACTACAAATGCAAACCATTGAAAAAAGTTTTCGAAAATTGGGGATTCGGTCACTGACGTAGAATCCCTTTTTATTACGCTAAAAGCATCGAAATTATCTTCCAATTCAATTGAATGGAGGATTTTTTTTATGACCAAAAAGTCGGGATTATATTGCTACTCACCCCAGCAACTCAATACTTGATGAACGACTTCCTTTAACTTCTTTCAGCCGTTTAATGAAACGGCAGTTACAAGTGTTTTATGTAACGAAAGTGAAACGGCAGTTACAAGTGTTTTATGTAACGAAAGTGAAACGGCAGTTACAAATGTCTTTTTGTCTGTTTCTACTATTATTATAAAACCCGAAGCTTTATCGCTTCGGGCTTTATGTTAATCTCTCTCAATGGCTTTTTCAAAAAATAAACATGATTTTATTCCAGTTATAAATTTCTATGTTTTAGAGAAACTCAGAAGTTGTTTTTGCTTGCATGTGTAATTGCAAGTAGTCTGGACCGCCTGCTTTTGAGTCTGTTCCCGACATGTTGAAGCCTCCGAATGGTTGGTAGCCAACAATTGCACCTGTACAGCCACGGTTGAAGTAAAGGTTTCCAACGTGGAATTCTTCACGTGCTTTTTCTAAGTTTAAGCGGTTGTTTGTGATCACCGCACCTGTTAAACCGTATTCTGTATCGTTTGCAATATCAATTGCTTGATCGAAATCTTTAGCCTTTGTGATAGCTACAACTGGCCCAAAGATTTCTTCTTTCATAATACGCGCAGAAGGATCTACGTCTGCAAATACTGTTGGTTGGATGAAGTAACCAACTGAATCATCAGCTGTACCACCTGCAACTAGGCGACCTTCTCCTTTACCAATTTCAATGTAATCTGTCACTTTATTAAATGCTGCTTGGTCAATAACTGTTGCCATGAAGTTTTTGAAGTCTGTTGGATCACCGACTGTTAACGTGTTAGTAAGCTCCATTACACGATTAACAACTGTGTCATAGACATCTTCAACGATAATAGCACGAGAACATGCTGAACATTTTTGACCTGAGAAGCCGAATGCTGATTTTACGATAGATTGTGCTGCAAGCTCTAAATCTGCTTCTTTATCAACAACGATTGTATCTTTACCGCCCATTTCAGCGATAACACGTTTAATCCAAATTTGACCATCATTTAATACAGATGCACGTTGGTTAATACGTAAGCCTACATCACGAGATCCAGTGAAGCTGATGAAGCGTGTTTTTGGATGATCAACTAAGTAGTCACCTACTTCTGAACCAGAACCTGGTACAAAGTTCACAGCACCCGCTGGAAGACCAGCTTGCTCTAATACTTCAATAAATTTATAAGCAACTACAGGTGTTGTTGAAGCTGGTTTTAACAATACAGTGTTACCTGTTACTAAAGCTGCAACCGTTGTCCCGGCCATAATTGCGAATGGGAAGTTCCATGGTGAAATGACAATACCAATACCTAATGGAATATAGTCATAACGGTTGTATTCACCAGGACGGCTTTCTACAGGTTGACCTTCTTTAACACGTAGCATTTGACGACCATAGTATTCTAAGAAATCAATTGCTTCTGCAGTATCTGCATCAGCTTCAGCCCATGGTTTACCCGCTTCTTTTGTTAAAAGTGCAGAGAATTCGTGTTTACGACGACGAATAATTGCCGCTGCTTTGAATAGTACGTCTGCACGAATAGCTGGATCTACTTTTTTCCAAGTTTTAAATGTTTCGTCTGCAGCTTGCATCGCTTTTTCAGCTAGTTCTTTGTTTGCTTTTGATACGCGACCAATTACTTCTGTTTTCTTTGCAGGATTATATGAAACGATTTTATCTTCTGTCGTAATACGTTCGCCACCGATAATAAGTGGGTAGTCTTGACCTAAATAACTCTCTACTTTATTTAACGCTTCTAAATATGCGTTGTAATTTGCCTCTTGAGTAAAATCTGTGAATGGTTCGTGTTTGTATGTAATCATATTAATTTCCTCCTGTGAACAAAAGTGCCAAATGATTATGCACTATTTGGAATATTATTAATTCTATAATGCAATATAGTTTGGCATTAATCAACAATAATTTTCGGAATTTTTTAATTTTCATGTCTGCCCTTCATACATAATGCTAAAATATAGAGAGGGATAGGAGTATACAGGAGGACAAGATGGAAGATCATATTTTATTAACTATTTATAAATACGTTATTGAAAAAGGGGACATGGGCATTTGTGTTGTGGATACAGAGGGCAAATTGCTAATCTATAATAAAAAAATGCGAGAATTAGAAGGTGTAAATGAAGATGAGTTCGAGAAGAGACGAGCACACGAAATTATTGATTTTGAAGCGGAGAAAAGTGATATTTATAAAGTTTTAAGCTCTGAATCGCCAATTCCCAATGTGAAAAAAACGTATTGGAATAAAAAAAATCAAGAAGTCACCTACATTAGTAATATTTATCCATTGCACTATGAGGGAGCTTTAATAGGTGCTGTGGAATTTGCACGAGATATTACACAGCTTGAATATATGATGTACCAGCCATTAAGAAGATATGGTGCTCCGCTGACCTTTGATATTATTACTGCAGTATCAGAAGTGATGCGAGATGTTATTGAAAAAGCAAAAATTGTGGCGTTGAGTCGGATGCCCGCTGTGTTAATAGGGGAATCGGGTACAGGAATTGATATGATTGCCGAGGGAATTCATCATGACTTAAGGGTGCAAAACGATCTGTTTATTACATTGATTTGCCGCAGAGATGAAAACACCATTTTAAAGCAATTTGAAAAAAACATTGCTGGAAAAGAAAATATTACGTTCTTCGCAGAGCGGATTGAGTATTTATCCTTAGCGGCGCAACAAAAAATTGTAGAATTGTTTAACAATCATTCGAATCATCAGCATATGTTGATTGCTAGTGTGGGCAAAGACCCGATTGATTTAATTCAAGAACAAAAGTTATCTAAGGAGTTATATCGATTGTTTTCAGGGATTACGATTTATGTACCCCCATTACGAGAAAGAAAAGAAGATATCATGCCGTTTATTGATGATTACTTCCAGCGCCATCGTGATAGCTTTGGCTCATCCATTCAGGGGTTATCGGAAGAAGTCAAAGAGATCTTTTTGAAATATGATTGGCCTGGAAATTTAAAGGAGTTAGAAGTGTTACTTGATGAAATTTCCTCCCTTTTGACTAATGAAACCGTCATAGATTTACATATACTACCAGCTTATTTTAGATGGAAAATCCAGCAGATTTATGATGATGGAATGGAAGAGAATGCGGATTTATTTATTATTAAAGATCCAAATGATATTCGACCACTTGATGTCTACATGAAAGAGGTGGAAGAGTATTATATTTCCAAAGCATTAGATTTTCACCAAGGGAATATCTCGAAAACTGCGGCTACATTAGGCATACGGCGACAAAGTTTACAGTATCGTGTGAAAAACTATAAACTCAATAAAAAGAGCGAAAACATTGATTCATGATGTTTTCGCTTTTTTATTGAGTTTGTGTGTTGAATTATTTGCCCTTTTTAGATAGACGACCAAGAGCAAAGGCTGTAACACCTAGACCAATGGCTGTATTTGTTTTTTTAGTAAACACTTGTTTTGTGACAAGTGTTAGATTTTGAGGGCGCTCTGCTAGACGACGCATGAAATAACCATACCAATCACTACCGAATGGTAAATATGTACAGAAGTTATAGCCTTCTTTCGCTAATTCATATTGCATATCTTTGCGGAAGCCATACAACATTTGGAATTCAAATTTATCATTCGGAATATTATGACTTTTGACAAATTGCTTCACATGATTAATTACATTGTGGTCATGTGTTGCAATCGATGTGAACTTACCGTTTAGCAAATGTTGCTCGATTAGTTTTAAATAATTGCGGTCAATATCACCTTTTGATTGATAAGCCACTCTATCATCTTCTTTGTAGGCCCCTTTTACGATACGGAGGCGGAAGTTTTTGAATTTCTCAATATTTTCCTCTGACTCAAAGAAGTAAGCTTGAATAACCGTACCCACATTATCGTACTCTTGGTGTAGCTTTTCTAGTAAGTCAAATGAGCTGTGGAGGCGTGCGTAGTTTTCCATATCGAAATTTACAAAAATATCGTATTTATGTGCAAGTGCCAAGATTTCTCTTAAATTTTCATAGCAAAAGTCGATATCAATATCTTGACCTAGCTGTGAAGGCTTAAGTGAAATATGTGCATCCAATTGTTCATCATGAATAGCTTGTATCACGGCTAAAATATTTTGTTTCGCTGCTGTTGCCGCGGATTTCTCAAAGACGAATTCTCCAAGATTATCTACTGTACAAGAAATGTTTGCTTTGTTTAATTCTTTAATCGTTTGAACGACCTCTGGAATTGTTGTGCCTGCTACAACGCTTTGTGCGCCCATTCGTAAACCATATCTTTGAGCTGCACCATTAAGCATTTGGTTCTCTGATAAGTAAATAAAAAAGTCACGTAATGCCATATAAAATCCCCCTAAAATAATGAATTTAAATTTCTTGGCGATTATAACACTAAAAAAAGAAAACTGTAAAATTTCAAAAAATTATTTTACAAAGCGTTTTCGGGTCATGGATTATTGTGTTTATTGCATTTCTACAGACTTAAAAATAAGTAAAAATATTTTTTGACGAAAAAAAACTTTTCAAACGAGTGATTATGCTTTATGTTGTGATGTATAGATTTATTAGAAAATTCTAAAAGGAGGGAATAGTTTTAAAAATAGAATTTTTGTTAAATTCACTATTTTGCATATTTTATTATTATTTTAATAGTATTTTAGATTTTTGGGGAGGGAATTATATGAGTCGTTATAAGTATGAAATCAAAACAATTGATACACATACTGTAGGGGAAGCAACACGTATTGTAGTGGATGGATTTCCAAAAATTTTTGGCGAAACAATGATGGAAAAGAAAAACTTCGTAAAGGAAAATTATGACCATTTACGAATGTTACTAATGAATGAACCTCGTGGGCACAAAGATATGTTTGGATCTATTCTAGTTGAGCCTATTAATCAACAGTGTGATATTGGCGTTATTTTCATGGATAGTGGCGCTTATTTGAACATGTGTGGACATGGAACCATTGGTACAGTCACTATGTGTATTAATACAGGACTTATTGAAAAGAAAGATAAAGTATTAGTGGATACACCATCAGGTATTGTGGAATGCTCTATTTATTATAACGGAGATGAAGTTGAAGCAGTTGAATTTAAAAATGTACCAGCCTTTGTGCTACATAAGGATTTAAAAATTGAATTGAATGAGCTAGGTACAGTTCAGCTTGATATTGCTTTCGGAGGAAGTTTTTTCGCTATAGTAAATGCAAGTGAGTTAAAGATAGTCGTTGATTTGCAAAATAAACAAGAAATATTAAAATACGCCAAAAATATAAGAGATTATATCAATGCGAACATTGATATTCAACATCCGTCAATTGACGCGATCAAGTCCGTGGACTTAGTAGAGATTTCAGAAAAAATTACAAATAGCCACTATAAAAATGTAGTTGTCTTTGGGAATGAACAAATTGACCGCTCTCCTTGTGGAACAGGCACATGCGCAAAAATGGCAACGCTTTCATTGGAAGAAGGAGAGGCCATTATTCAAGAAAGTATTATTGGTTCACAGTTTACAGGCAGAATTTTAGGCAAAACGAATGTGGGAGATTATGAGGCAATCATTCCAGCTATTCGCGGTGCAGCTTGGATTACTGGGGAGCATAAATTCATACTTCAAAATAAAGATATTTATCCAGAAGGCTTTGTTGTTTAAATAATTTAACAGGAAAAGGGGCGGTTATATGGGTAATAAGATATCCTTTGTTCAAATTCTAGTCATTGGATTCATGTTGTTTGCCATGTTTTTAGGTGCAGGAAATGTTATCTTTGCACCGATTGTAGGACAGCAGGCAGGAAACCATACACCAATTGCAATGGCGGGCTTCTTAATTACAGGGGTAGGCTTAGTTCTTTTAGCAATCGTTGCATTAAATAAAGGTGGCGGTACAGTAGAAAGTTTAGCGAATCGCGTTTCGCCAAAGTTTGCAGTCGTTTTTTCTATTTTATTATTCCTTGCATTAGGACCGTTCTATGTGATTCCACGTACAACATCGGTTGTATATGAAATTGCATTAAAACAATTGTTCCCAAGTGATGCGAACCATACATTATTTTTACTCATTTTTTCAGTTGCCTTTATCGCAATGACAATCTATTTATCTTGGGAAACATCTAAGCTTGTTGAACGTTTAGGGAAAATTGCGACACCTATTTTTACAGTGCTTTTAGTTATTATTGTTACAAAATCAATTATTACACCAATGGGTTCTGCACAAGCGCCTGTAGAGTCTGCTGGCTATGAAACAACGATGGCTGCTTTTTTAAAGGGCTTTACACAAGGCTATTACACAATGGATGTACTTGCAGCCTTCGTTTTTGGTGGAATTTTTATTAAATCAATTGAATCGTTGAATTTGAAGTCACAAAAAGACGTTTCCAAAGTATTTTTTCAAGCAGGGATTATTACGGTTGTTGGTTTAGTTGCTTTACAGGTATCTATGGCTTGGATTGGTGTATCGAGTGTGGATTCGGTTGGTTATGTATCAAATGGGGGAGAGCTTATTGCCTTAGCAGCGAAAACTTTATTTGGCCAAATCGGAATTTATTTAATTGGAATCGTGATTTTCTTAACAGGAATTACAACAAACGTCGCTTGTTTAGCTGCAACTGCTGAATATTTTGGCCGCATTATGCCAAATATTACATATAAAAAGTGGTTAATTGTTTTCTCATTACTAGGTGTGGTATTTACAAACTTTGGTTTAACAAAGATCTTATCGATGGCTTCACCAGTATTAATGCTTTTATATCCAATTGCCATTACTTTAATCATCCTTATTTTTACAGAAAAATGGTTTGGAGGTGCACAAAGTGTATATGTGGGCACGATGATCGGTACTGCACTTATAGCAATATTAGATGCATTAAAGGATGCTAATATTATGGTAGAGCAAATTAACTCTACATTTGCCTTTATTCCATTATTCACATCAGGTGCAGGTTGGCTAATTACAGGTCTGTTAGGTGCTATTATTGGCTATCTTTTTAGCAATAAAAATGTTGTGCAGAGTAGCAATAGTGTATCAAATTAAGTAACACGATAGTATGATAACTATTGCATTTAAAATGTTGTTGAATGTGCCTTTTTACTTAAAAAGGCACATTTTTAATCTAAGATTCTTTAGCTTTTGTTTCGAATCATAGGAGATGTTTTTGCGATGAAGTGTATTTCATCGCTGATGGAGATCTAAAGCATTTAACAGAAGAATTGAAATCGGTTTATTTTAAACGGTCGTAATATAGTAGGCTTAATAATAGAACAAACTAATAAAAGTATATTTTTCATTCAAAGGCGTTTTCCAAAATAAAGGAAAGCGTCTTTCATCATGAAAAGGGCTAGATAGAAGTCCAAAGTCGTGAAGGTAAAAGCAACGGGACAAGAGTTTAAGCAGCTGGACTGTAAGAAGTAATGGTTTTGGTTTAAAACGGTAAATTTATTTATAATTGGAACAAACATTGGTCTTGAACTTATTAAAGTAAAGGGAGGCTTTCCAAAATGACATTAATCATTTTTATCATAGTAGCACTTGCAATTGTTACGTATTCTTTAAGCCTAACTACAAAAAATAAGAAAAATAGAATAATGACGGGAATCGTTTTGATGTTATCGGTTCTGACGTATCTGCTTACTTTACCTTTGTTACACGAAACGAAGGTGATTCATGATTTAGAAGGAACAGGTTTTTTAATTGTTTTTCATCTTCTTAAATCGTTAGTTGGAATGATCATAATCATTGCATGTATTTTCACTAAAACGAATCTAATTAAAAGTAATGAGT
Source organism: Lysinibacillus sp. NPDC056232 (assembly GCF_042267565.1). Taxonomy (NCBI): domain Bacteria; kingdom Bacillati; phylum Bacillota; class Bacilli; order Caryophanales; family Bacillaceae; genus Lysinibacillus; species Lysinibacillus sp. NPDC056232. The sequence goes on from NZ_JBHJTF010000003.1 coordinate 24,196, forward strand.
AATACTTCTATTCAACTACCTAGGGATTTACTTCTATGTCAAGAGCTGAAGATGAATGCGGATTTAAGCTCCTTTTCAGCGGGTGTCTAAACACTCGCTGAAATAGAGGAACTCAGGCTAAGAACATAACATCGTGCTGTTGTTGCTGTCGCTTCGCTTTCGCACAGACAAAACACGTTGCTAACGCTGTGTTAGCACCACGCGTTCGTGCAAAAAACATTATTTGTTGTCCTAAAGCCAAGGGATTGTTAGAAAAAGACCCGGAAATCGAAAGAGTTTATTCTCTCGAAATCAGGGTCAAAATTGGTGATGTTTATAATTGTATTACAATCCAACTCCAGCCAAGCTACACTCGCCACATGTGTTGAGTGTATGTGGCAACACATGAGATGTTGGGAGGATTCAATGTTATATAATTTGTTCAGTGGTTAAATAGCAACTTCTGTACCTAAAAAATTTTGAAACGCGAGTAGGGAAGATTCTAATTGTTTTATGTCTATTCCTCTAACTATAAAGACGATGTGAGAGTACTTTATTTGATCTGGCCATTCATTTAGGTGCTGTGGTGGATGAATAATATGTTGTACCCCATTTAAAATTATTGGACCAGTTTCTCCGACGTCAAGTATGCCTTTCACACGTAAAATAGATTCCCCTTCAGCATATAAAAGCATACTTAACCATATGCCAAAAGCAGTCCAATTTAATGGTTTTGTGAAGGAAAACGAAATAGATTGTATTTCAGCACTGTAATGATTTTGTGGAGTGCTCAATTTGATTTCCTCTATAGCATAATTAGAAAAATTTTCACCAATAAATAATGTCTCATCTATGTCTGAAAATAATGAGATTGTGCTCGCAGGATTTAGTGTTTGGATTTTTTTTATTAGCACATCCACTTTAGGGTTCATTTCGTGTTTTGTAATGACTACTTTATCGGCGACTGCTAATTGTTTATAAATTTCAGGGTTATTTTTAAATTGAAGTTCACCGTTAATAGCATCTATCGTCATAATGACACAGTCGATATTGAATCTATTTTGAAGAATAGGGTTATTAACGAGTGTAAATAACATTGGTGAAGGGTCAGCTAAACCAGTTGTCTCAATCAAAAGTCGGTCGATAAAAAGAGTGTCTCTTTCATAAGCATTTAAAATTTCAATCAACTCTTGTTCTAAATCTTCACGAGAATTACAACAAATACATCCGCCATTTAAAAGTTTCGTTTTTTCTTCTACTAATTTAAGAAGATGGTGATCTAAGCCAACTTCTCCAAACTCATTAACAATAATAGCTACATCCTCATTGAAATTTTTATGATTTAATACCTCTTGTATTAAGGTTGTTTTTCCACTCCCTAAGCACCCTGTAATGATTGAAATTGGAATTTTAGAGCCTTTTCCCACGATACGTCCACTCCTTAAAAGTTAAATTTTTTGATGAAATAATCGTCTAATGGATTGATAGATTTGCCGATTAAAGAATGGACTTCATACCATAGTGTATTTAAATCGTGTATAATTCGAGAATTGCCCTTTGCGTCTTCTAAAATGAATTTAGTATTATTCCAATCTCGTAGTTTTAATTGATAGTGTTGTAAAATTTGATTACATAGATTAGCTCGTACGAGTCGCTCTCTTTGGCGATCTCTTTGTAATTCTCCAACAATTACTTTAGTTTTATCTGAGTTCTTTGTTCTATCGGTCCAGTGTATCGATGAAATGAAATCACCACAAAAAATACACATTACATTCACCACCATTTGTTTTTAATTAATTAACTACAAAAAGCGTGATTTAGAAAGAAATTCTAAACACGCCTTTTAGGATGTTATTAACGAGGGAAACGTTTTGCGTAATCGTCTGCAATTTCATCAAACGTAACCCAACGGATATTTTCATGTTTATTAATATATTCAATCATACGTTCATGCATTTTTAAAACTTGCGGGCGTCCACTTACGTCAGGATGGATTGTCATAGCAAAGACAGCATAGTCCATATTTTCATATACCCAGTCAAACTGATCTTTCCACATTTGCTCGATATCTCTAGGATTAACGAAACCGTGGCTGTTAGGCGATTTTTTAATGAACATCATCGGAGGTAAATCATCTAAGTACCAGTTTGCAGGAATCTCAATTAAATCTGTTTCTTCCCCGCGTACTAAAGGTTTCATCCATTCTTCGGCTGATCTAGCGTAATCAATTTTTGTCCAATTATCGCCAACACGTACACGGTACGGCGAAAAGTCATTGTGCATTAAACTATGATCATATTTCAAACCATGCTTTAATAACAGTTCATTAGTTACATTAGAGAATTCCCACCATGGGGCCACATAACCAGTTGGACGTTTCCCATCTGCTAATTCAGTTAATAATTCAATGGATTTAAGTAACACGTCTTCTTCTTGTTTTTCAGTCATAGCAATTGGGTTTTCATGTGAATAACCATGCGCACCAACCTCATGACCACGAAGAACAACCTCTTTCATTTGCTCTGGAAAAGTTTCAATAGAATGACCAGGAATGAACCAAGTTGTTTTAATATTATATTTATCAAATAAATTTAATAGACGAAGTGAACCAATTTCACCTGCAAATAGGCCGCGTGAAATATCATCAGGAGAATCTTCCCCACCATAAGAACCTAGCCAGCCTGCTACTGCATCAACATCTACTCCGTAAGCAACTAAAATTTCTTTTTTACTCATCGAAACTACCCCTTTATAGAATATTTTTAATGTTAAAAATCCATTATGTATTTATTCATAATATACATAAATTTTTATTAAAAGTATTAAAAAATTTTAATTTATGCATTTTTGCATATAATAATTTTAATTGTGCATATTTTCTATTTTTTTATTTATAATACTTGTATTAGGGAGTGATCATTATGCTAGAAACATTAGAATTAAAGCAACTAGAGTGTTTTTTGAATATGTTACCTATTGCCGCGGTGGTTTACGATGAGGATCACAAAATTATACATACAAATCTTTTAGCTCAGAAAGCGTTTAATAAAAATACAAAATTCTTATTAACAAGACAAATTGATAAGTTATTAACAAATGCTTCTATTCAACAGCAATCAATCCAATCTCAAATTATGATTGATAATCAATACTATCAATTTTATGTTTCCCCATCTATAAAAGAAGAAAAAAGTTATAAAGCAATCGTTTATTTTGACTGGCAAATTAGCATTCAAAAGGATTATGAAAAATATAAAGAGAAGTCAGAAGATTTAGAAGCGTTATTTGAAAGCGCCTACGATGTTATGTATGTTTCAGATAATAAAGGAAATACATTAAGGGTAAGTTCAGCATGCAAGGAATTTTGGGGAGAAAGACGAGAAGATCTCATCGGTAAAAATGTTATTGAACTTGAGAAACAAGGTGTGTTTAAGCCATCTATAACACGTCTTGTACTTGAAGCAGGTGAGAAAGTATCGACTATTCAAACGACAAAAAATAATAAACGTTTATTAGTAGTAGGAACACCTATTAAAGATGACAATGGTGAAATTATTCGAGTTGTGAATGCGTCTAGAGATATAACGGAAACAGAAAGATTACAACAAGAAATTGAAAGTATGAAAGATCAAATAGAAGCCTATCAATTAGAAATTGCACAATTGCAACATTCTATTCAAGATGAGCAAGAGCTTGTCTATAATAGTGAAAAAATGAAAGATGTTGTAGTATTAGCGAAGAAATTTGCTAATGTGAATTCTACACTACTTGTTCAAGGAGAATCCGGCGTTGGTAAAGAGGTATTAGTGAACTATATTCATAAAATAAGTAATCGTAATGATAAACCGATTGTAAAAATAAATTGTTCTGCTATACCTGATAATTTGTTAGAGTACGAATTATTTGGTTATGAAAAGGAAGCATTTCCAGGTGCAAATATAGAAGGAAAAAAGGGGCTATTTGAATTAGCTGATGAAGGTACATTATTTTTAGATGAGATTTCTGATATATCAATGTCACTACAGGCAAAGCTTTTACGGGTTATTCAAGAAGGGGAAATACATTGCTTAGGTAGTGCAGGCCCTACAAAGATTAATGTTAGAATAATCGTATCATCAAATAAAAATCTGTTAGAAATGGTAGAAAAAGGACTGCTTAGAGAGGATTTATATTATAGATTAAATGTACTCCCTATTAAAATTCCATCATTGAGAGAAAGAAAAGAGGATATACAAGTCCTATCGCAGCACTTTTTATCGCAATTTAATCGAGAATTTAATAGAAGAAAAAAATTGACTAGTGAACAGCTTCAGATGCTTGAGAAATATCATTGGCCAGGGAATGTAAGGGAGCTACGCAATATTATAGAGAGAATTGTTGTAATGAGTAATGCACAATTTGTTTTAGAAGATGTTATTGCGTTACCAACAGAGACGGTTGAAGATGCTGTTTTAGTGCAACAAATAATGCCATTAAAAGAATGTATAGAGCTGGCTGAGAAAAAGTTATTATTTTTGGCGCTACAACAATATCATTCTACAACAGATATTGCTAAAGCTTTAAAGGTAAACCAATCTACTATTAGTAGAAAATTAACGAAATTAAGTATGGAAATTAGATGATTTTGCAGAAATGCATAAATCATCTTTTTTTTATGTTTGTTTGCATAAAATATATTTTCGGGATTTTAAAACTTTATATAAATGATATGTAATTTAATAATTATATTGATGATGTATTAGAAGCTTGTAAAGTATATGAACACGCAGCAGACAATACAAAAACGTTTAGGTAGGTGATATTATGAATTTATTGAATAGAGAGATAAAAGTTGCAGCTATTCAAATGGACTGCAATTTAGTTGAGATTAATGAAAATCTTGTAAAGTCAGAAAAACTAATCGAAAAAGCGGTGTCTAAAGGTGCACAACTTATTGTGTTGCCAGAGTTTTTTAATACGGGATATAGAGTAGAAGAAAAAGATGAGACTGTAGGAGAGGAAATTCCAGGGGATTTAACGGAACAGCTTACAGCTATTTCAAAAAAACACAATGTAATAATTGTTGCAGCAATTATTGAAAAAAGTAAGCTTGACGGTGTTCACTATGACACGGCCTTTATAGTTTCTAGCAAAGGCTTAGAAGCTAAATATCGAAAGAATTACTTATGGGATCAAGAAAATATTCGCTTCAGAAAAGGACAAGAATATGTTGTTTCAAAAATAGGAGAAGCAACCATCGGACTTCAAATTTGTTATGAAATTGGTTTTCCAGAAGGGGCTAGAATATTAACACTAAGTGGGGCAAATATTTTAATATATCCTTCCGCATTTGGTAAAGCTCGATTACATGTTTGGGATATTGCCTCGAGGGCCAGAGCAATAGAAAATGGTTGCTTCGTTATTGCAGCAAACCGCATTGGCACTGAAAAAGAAGAAACACATTTTGGAGGTCATAGTAGGATTATTAGCCCTGATGGTGAAATTTTAGCTTCATTACAAGATGAGGAAGGTGTAATTGTAGCAACTATCAATTTAGATGAGGTTACGCAACAGCGTAAAAAAGTACCATATCTAAAGGACTTAAATATTCCGAATACAATAGAGCATTTAAAAAAATTTAATAACTTATGAAAAACATTCATTAATGATAAAGGATATCGTTCCTACATTGCGACAACATTATTCCGAAAGAGATATGAGGGGCTCCAGTAAAAGAGAAGCAGGTGCAAGCGTAATAAAAACCGTTGGATTCCTCATATCCACGGAGCAAACATTTATGGGTGTAATTGGTGTAGTGGGCTTTTTAACATTATTCTAACCGAGAAGAAGCCCCCACTTCAAATAAGTTACTTAGAGATACTAAGTGGGGGTAGTTCACAATAATGTGGATACAAATCTTTATGCTGCCATATCCAGTTTTTCATCTCAAGGATCATGTCTTCATAGCTAGGAACAATAAATGAAAAATCTTTTCGTGTGTTGACTAGTGTTTTATCAATGTTTACGAGGGGATATGGCTGGATCGTACCTTTATTTTCCTTGAAATGCGTATTGAATAATTGCAGTAGCTCAAATTTTGAAATACTGCTATTGTTGACGAGGTGGTAGAGGCCAGTTGTACCTTCAATTGCTGCACGTTCAATTGCTTTTGCTAACGTTAGGGTAGTAACTCCGGTCCATATTGCACCAGTATAGCCCTGAATAGTATCATGTTGCTTCATAAACCAATTAAAGAGACCAATGCCATCCTTCTTCAGATCAGGACCGATGATAGAGTTACGAAATGTTAGGTGTTGAGTGCTTTCAATTTCTCCTAGTCCCTTCGTACGATCGTAAAAGGTTTTCCCGTCGCGAAGGCTTTTTTCATGATAGGGAGCTGCTTTTCCTGAGAATACACAATCTGTACTTAAATGAATAAGCTTAGTGTTACTGTTTTTTAATAAAGATTCAATGGCATGAGGCAAATAACTATTGAGATATATGCTTTTCTCGCGGTCTGTTTCACAGGCGTCATTTAAAACACCGATACAATTGACCACGATATCATAGTCGCAATCTAGTAATAGTGACCTTAAAAAATTTGTCTCTGTAATATCTCCGGTAATATTATTTCCACATGAAAAGGCTGTTCGTGAATAGGTTGTTACATTATGTCCTTGGGCGTACAAGTAGAGTGAAATTGTGTGGCCAGCCATTCCAGTAGCTCCAAGTATTAAAAATTTCAAGATTTTCCTCCCATCCAATTTTGTAATTCCTCTTGAATGAGAGGAAGTTTTAATAATTTTTCTTTTATTTCAGCGACAGACAGTATTTTCGTGTTAGTAGAATTGTATTCATCCGTTAACGTAATTTTAGGAGAGCCCTCATCAAGATATTTTCCGTAATTTAAATCTCGATTATCTGCAGGGATTCTATAAAAATTCCCCATATCAATGGCCTTTGCAGCTTCTTCTTTTGTTAATAACACTTCGTAAATCTTTTCACCATGCCGTGTTCCGATAATTTGTATTTTATTTTGAGCTTGAAAAATTTCTAGTAATGCCTGGGCTAAATCTTCAATATAAGCAGCTGGGGATTTTTGTACCATAATGTCCCCGTTATCAGCGTGTGAGAAGGCGTATAAAACTAGTTCAACTGCCTCGTCAAGACTCATCATAAAGCGTGTCATTTTTGGATCTGTAATCGTTAAAGGCTTACCAGCTTTAATTTGTTCGATAAATAAAGGAATAACAGAGCCCCTTGAAGCCATGACATTTCCGTATCGTGTCCCGCAAATCAATGTTTTATCGGGATGAACCATTCTTGATTTAGCAATAAACGTTTTTTCCATCATGGCCTTTGAAATTCCCATTGCATTTACTGGGTAAGCAGCCTTATCAGTGGAAAGGCAAATAACTTTTTTCACACCTGCTTGAATAGCAGCCGTTAAAACATGATCAGTGCCAAGGATGTTCGTCTTAACTGCTTCCAGTGGGAAAAATTCACAAGAAGGGACTTGCTTAAGAGCGGCAGCATGAAAAACAAAATCGACATCATACATCGCATTATGAATGCTTTGGATGTCGCGTACATCGCCTATAAAAAATTTAATTTTTGGATGTTGATAGAGTTTACGCATATCATCCTGCTTTTTTTCATCTCTTGAAAAGATGCGTATTTCCTTAATGTCGGTATTCAAAAATTTCTTTAATACTGCATTACCAAAAGAGCCAGTGCCGCCTGTAATGAGAAGAACTTTATCTTTAAACATGTATTGTCAATTACACCTCCTGCATGCATGGAAATAATGGCGTTATTTTAATCCTCTACGATGTAAATCATATTCAGAATTTTCCCTTGGGAAGTTATACCAGTATGCCAATTCATTTGTATATTTACTTGTCGGGTTTTTATCCATTAAGGCACAATTAAAATCCCAATCCCCAGCAATATCTTTTCTTATAGTAAAGGTTGCATCACCTATAAAACTTCTTCGAATAATTTTAAATTGTCCCGGTAATGTGTATAGGTTCGATTCATCTTTTAAAAATGCATAGCCAGCCTTTGTTAGCATGTTGTAGTAGTAAATATCAAACTGACCATCTACTTGGGCTAAGACGTTTCGAATAGCGGGTAAGTAGTGATCATCACTATCAATGATTGCTACATAATCACCAGTAGCTTCTGCGATACATCGATTATAGGCTACACTAGCACCCAAATTAGTTGGATGATTAATTATTTTTAAAGCGGGGCAGTTTTTTTGATAGTCCTTTAATAGGGCTACAGTATTGTCGGTTGAGCCATCATCGCAAACGATAATTTCATAGGCGTATTCTTTCGGGATACTATCTAACATTGTCAATATCCATTCTTCACTATTGTAGGCAGGTGATAAAAAGCTAATTTTCATGTAAAACCTCGATTCTTTTATAGTTATTAGAAATAGGCGTAAGTAGGAATTTTATAAAGACTAATGCTGTTAGCTTTGATTGACATAATGGATTCTTTATTACAATATGCGTTGCAAGAGTTGTTCTGTAGGCAATTGCTTACAATCGTTAGTTATTTAAAAGAGAGTACACTTTATAAATAAAGTAATTTTACTAGTGTATTCATGGTATTTATACTATTCTTTTCACGTTATTCAACGAGAAAACATAATTTAATGAAAGTACAGACTTTAAAAAGGGGGATGTTATGTCAAAAAAGATAGCCTTCATATGTAGTGTGGAATCGTATAAGCTCTCCGACTCACATATTTTCAAAGATTTGTGCCTTGTTCCTGTTTTGTTAGGTGAATATTTAGGCTACGATGTTAGTATTTTAACGACGGAAATGAATGAAGCATTATTGAAACAAACCTTTCCTTCTGTCACTTTTCAACATATTCCGTTTGAGGATGACTATGTTGCTAATATGAATAGTTATTTAATAGAGCATGCGAAGGACATCGATATTGCATTTGCGATAGGGCCGTATCCATCGTATTTGTCGATCTTAAAAACCTATAAAAAATATAATCCGAACGGGAAAATTTATATGAAGCTAGATGTTAATCGGTTTTGGTTAAATCGATTGAAAACTTATCCTTATTTTTTGGAGTTACTCCAGCTTTGTGATGTACTTTCATCTGAATGTGAATCCGTTCAAAACTCTATTCATGAATTTTCGAATTTAGATATTAGACGTATTCCTAACGGTTTTTATGAGCAGTTTCACACAGAGCCAGTTTCATTTAACGAGAAAGAAAATAGAATACTAACAGTTGGCCGTTTAGATGCTCCTGAAAAACAAATTCTTTTAGCAGTAAAAGCATTTTTAGCTGCACAGCTTTCAGATTGGGAGTTTCGGTTAGTAGGTCCAATGTCAGAGGCGTTTAGACAGGAGCTGTTGAACGTACTTGATGGAAATCCGTTCGCAGTACAGGTCGTTATTTTAGGACCGATTTATGATAAGGTACGATTGGAGGAGGAGTATAGAAAGGCTAAAATTTTTTGCCTAACCTCTTTAGTAGAGTGCTATGCTCATGTATTTGCTGAGGCCGCAAAGAATGGTTGTTATATCGTTACGACTGATGTCGATGGGGCTGCAGATATTACCCATAATCAGCGCTTCGGGACAATTCATCCGACACATGATTGGCAAAGTGTTGGACGGACATTACAGCAAGTAACGAAACAGGAAGCTTTATTGGCTAATACATGCGAACACCTCCAAGCTTTTGCAAAAACGGAATTAAATTGGAGATATATTGTGCAAAAAGTGGCCGAATATTTAGGGGAAAAGCCGAACGAATAAGAGGAGTATCATTTGCCATTCTATAACTTGATTGGAATGAAGGCAGGGCGAATACTTTTATATCAGTGTCATTAGTAGGGGAATAAAAGTTAAAAGTATCACGCGCCATCATGACTAGTATTGGCCTGAGAGTTTAATAAAAACCATTGAAAAAGTGCTTAGTTGGAACGGAAATAAACGCCGCGTTATAGTGAATAAAACACGAATACTTCAATAAAAAATCCCCTAGATTTTTCATCATCTAGGGGATAATTCTTTTACACCTTCAACCGAAAATTCTATCTTTCTACTACGTTTATTTTTCAGTCCAAGGGGTTGATATTTTATTTTATTTCTAGTGTATATGGTTGAGTACTAGCTTTGCCGTAGTATTCACTTACTTCAATAAAGTAAGTTCCTTTATCCAATGTGACTGTACCTACTTCAGCATCTCCAGCTCCGTAATAATCTAAAGTTTGTACTGTTTTTCCTTTTGCATCAATAATACGGATGACGCCATCTAGTGCTTTTTCTGTTTTAAGAGAGAAGGACACATCACGTTTGCTGTCGTTTTTAAACTCAAAATAGTCTTTATCACCAAACGGAATACCTGCATTTAGATATTGCTGAGCTACCCATTTACCGTCTTTTTTCGTAAGTACAGTTGGTTTTGTCGGCACACCGTTAACTAACTTGGAATCGGCATCTTCATCTGCATTTTTATGATCAAACAAAGTTAAAGTATACGGTTGGATTGATAATTGCCCAACATTGCTTCCGTTAAGGACAATAAAATATCCATGACCCTGTTTGGCTTTAAAAGAAGTATTCACATCTGTTGTCCCACCAAGACCCATTAGTATTTGAAGGAGATCTTCACCTTGTCCAAATTGTATTTCTGTTGCCATTTCTTTTGGATCAATTTTTCTATTGCCATTTGTATCTTCTATAATGGAGCCTGAAAACTTCAAGTCATTTTGAAGTTCTTTTGGTAATTGATCTAGCTGTTCTTTTGTATATGGTACAGAAGAAATAAGAAGGCTCATGACTGCATCTTTGTCATATTGTTTAAAATAGTAGAAATCTGTATCATCTTGATAAATGAGATGATCTTTGTAAGTAGTACCTGGTTGAATCTTCATAGCAGTTTTTGGTGTATTATGATTTGTTTTATCCTCTTGTGGAATAGCTGCCATTTTACTTGTTTTAAGTGTATACGGTTCAGAAGAACGGTCACCAAGATTCATTACTTTTACAACATAGGTTTTATCCTTTTTCAATGCAACTGTCTTAGCTTCGTTTTCATCAATTTTTGAACCAAGAAGTAGACTAAGTAACCCCATATCGTTAGTTAATGAAGAAACTGGTATTAGTTCCTTTGTTTCCTCATCGTATTCGAATATATTACCAGCTGGTGATTGATTTATACCTTTTTGAATGTTGAAACCATAAACGGCATTTTCTTTAGCTGTAAATGTGAAGTAATCTTCATCATCTTCAGTTTGGAAGTATGCTTTTTGATCTTGACCAATATTAAAACGAATCGCTTGCTTCATAATTTGCTCAACGTTTTCCGGTTGTTCCATAGCACCTGGATTCATGAACATATTCATAAAATCATTCATTTGATTACGTTTTTTTGTTTTATATTCATTAAAAGATGAAAGATCCTCTTGTACGTTGTTTTCTAGCATTCCTACTGATGTAAGGCCGTCTTCATCTTCAGGAAGGGTAACGACTTCACCTTTTAATGTGTAAGGAATGATGGATTCACTAACAGTTGCTTCAGTATCAATACCGCCGTTAAAGAACATTTCAAGTGTAGAATTATTACTGTTTTCATTAGAGACGCCGATGACATACTTTTCATTAGGCAGTGCATCGACAACCAAACTTACTCCTTCGCCTTTATCTGTACCGTAAGATGCTCGGATTGGATATGCCTCATCTAATCCTTCATCATTGACTATCTCTGTTGGTAGGTCTTCTTTTAAATAAAGCTCCATGGATGCAGTAACACCTGGAATCCCAGTTAAATCAAATTTCAGTGTCGTTGGTTCATTTACTGAAAATGTGAAATAATCTTTGTCACCTAGATGATCTTCAGAAAGTAGGGTATAGTTTTTCCCTTCTGTACTGAATGGGAATTTTTCAATATTCTCCATATGCTCCATATCTAATGAATCAATTGGTAATTCTTTAGTCGTTTGAGCTGTGAAGATATAGTTAGAATCGCCCTTTGAGCTATAGTTGCCATTATGATCTTTAACTCCAATAAGAAGGGTTCCTTTTTGATCTGCACTATATAGGTATCCTTCTTGCTTGCCTACGCGAACATCATTGACGTTAATTGGTTCTACTTTTTTATTAGAACCTTCAGGGTAGAAGTACAAATCAAATGCATAATCATATTTGTCTGCACCTTTTAATGTCATTTGAGCATATTCATTTGCATCTAGATCAACCTTGTACCATTTCTTTTCGTCCGGTTGGTTGAATACACCTTTTTCAGTATTTAATGTATCCTTTTTAAGGACTTTAGCGTTTTTCAAGCGCTCTTCTTTTGTTTCTGAATACTGTTTTGGTAAATCTTTTATATTAAACTGTAATGCTTTCACAGGATCTACAAGTCCATGTCCATATGTAAGGTCATAGCCTTCATCACCTAAATCCTTTGCGGTCATTTCAAGAATAGCCTCTATTTCATATGGCTTTAAATCTGGATATTTTGATTTTAAAAGGGAAGCCACACCTGCAACAACAGGAGATGCCATCGATGTTCCACTAAATTTTACAAAGGATGATCCTTTTTTCTCATCATGAACGGTACTGTAAATTTCTTCACCTGGCGCTACTAGGTCAACTGATGGACCATAATTTGAATAGCTTGATAGTTTGTTTCGATCATTCGTAGAACCAACACTTATAACGCCTTCGTAAGAAGCAGGGAAGGAGTAATTATCTGTCGATTCATTTCCAGCAGCAGCTACAACGGTAACTCCTTTTTCAATCGCTTTCTGAACGGCTTCCTCCATTAATGGGTTATCACCATAGCCGCCAAGACTCATATTGATAACATCAGCGCCTTGCTCGATAGCGTAAAGGATTCCTTGTGCAATGATGAAATCATTAGCACCATCTTTTCCGTTGAATACATCAATTGGAAGAATCTTGGCATTTGGATTAATCCCATGTCCTCCAATCCCATTATCTTTTGCAGCGCCAATAATTCCTGCAACATGTGTTCCATGATCACCAGGATAAGAAGTATTGGCAGGTGCTACAGCATTATATGGAGGTAGCACTTGAGATTTTAAATCTGGATGTTTAAAGTCCACACCAGAATCGATAACTGCCACTTTTACATCATTGTTACCTGCTAATTGTAGAGCTTTATCAATTTCAAGTAGGTTTAAATGATACATATCCTGTTTCTTTGGATCTGTTTTCGTGCCAAAGGAATGATACAAATAGCTTGGGGATACATTTTTAACCCCTTTTTGTTTAGCATAAAAGGAAACTGCTTTTTCTAAATCTGTTCCTTTGTTCAGTTGGATAACATCGTAACCTAATGAAGGAATAGAGCGGATCACTTTTGCGCCAATTTTGTTATGTACATTCTTATCAAGACCTGAATGTTTGACGATAATCGTATCCTTACTAATCCATTCTTTTTGATTTTTGACTGTTTGGTCCTTATTGCTAGCAACTTTCACTAAATCTTGGTTCTTTGCTGTTTTTTGTGGAGCTTCCGCAAATGCAGAAGTTGTAGGAACCATTAGTGCTGCAGATGCTACTAAAGCGATTGATTTCTTCTTCCAGTTCTTCAACTGTTTTCCCTCCTCGGGTAGGTTATTATTTGTGACATCTATACTATTACGAATGAGTGATAGAAAAGTTTCATAAATGAGGATATATTTTTCAAAGATACCATTCTATATTTTACCATCATAGTTTACCCATCGTAAAGATTTGTAGAAAGGAGAAGTAAAATCCACATCTTTCTAAATAATGGCTGCCATTCACAATTAAAAATTCCAACTACGGATAAATTGTCTTATAGCTGCTCAATAAGTCTGTGTAAATCTTCCTTAGAACGAGGCATTTTGATGTTTTTCTCAAATAGCTTTTTGTTTTGTAAAGCAATGGCCGTTTCGAAGACCCATGGGCGTTCAAGATGGGCTCTTTCAAGCAAATCCTCTTGAAAGAACAGTTCAACGGGATCGCCATTATAAATAATTCTTCCGGCTTCCATTACGATTATTTGATCTGCCCATTCATAGGCTAACGGGATATCATGCGTCGCTAATAAAATGGTTCGTTCACCGTTTTCTAACGTAGCTAAATACTGTAAAATTTGTGCACTATAATAATTATCTAGTCCAGCTGTCGGTTCATCTAGTAATAAAACGGAAGGTTCCATTGCAAGTACTCCTGCCATTGCGACACGTTTTTTCTGTCCAACACTTAAGAAATGTATCGGTTTATTAAGCAATGCTTCAACTTCGGTTTGAGCGATCGCCCACGCAATTTTTTCTTCAATTTTTTCAGTTGTCCAGCCAAGGTTCAAAGGTCCAAATGCAATATCTTGCTTAACAGTGCCAGAAAAAAGCTGGTTGTCTGCATCCTGAAATACAATTCCAACCTGTTGACGTAATTCCTTTAATGCTTTTCTACTATAGTTAAGTGCTTTGCCTTGAAAGGTTATACTTCCTGCTGTAGGCTTCAAAATACCATTTAAATGCTGAAATAATGTTGATTTTCCAGCCCCATTATGACCAAGTAAAGCGATTTTTTTCCCTTTTGGAATCTCAAGTGTAATGTCTGTTAAGGCATGAGTTCCATCTGCATAAGCGTAAGATAAATGTGTTAATTCAAAGTATAAGTCTGTCATTAGAAAAAACCTCCATAAATGATGAGGAGTATAAAAATTGCAGCAATGCCTAGCCAATTTTTTGTGTTATAAGTAACATTCTCCTGCCAATAGACCGTTTCGCCACCACGTGCTTCTATCGCATTGTTTAGCTCACGGCTTCGTTGGAACATCTCGACAAATAAAGCAACAATCAGCAGTGAAACCGAGCGAAGCCACTGCATAGGGGAGCTGTAACCTAGTCGAGCCTGTTGAGCAAGATGAATTTTTTGCATACTGTCTAAAAAGATAAAAATAAAACGATACGTTAGCTCTACTAGCTCTACAAATAGAGTAGGCAGTCTCCATTGTCGTAGGACGTAACAAATAGATTGGACTGATGTTGTGAGAATTAAAAAATACAAACAGCTTATACTGCCAAGGACGATGAAAAAAAGCTGTTGCGCTGTAAATAAGCTCGTACTGCCGATAAAAATTGTCCAATGATGAAGAGAAAATGACCAAATGTTTGTAGGCAGCGTGCTTGTTGCCGGCACTATAGAAATTAAAATGGATACTAGACTTGATAGTAAAAAAAACCCGGGTAGCAATAGTAATTTTGCATAATATGTAGCAGGGATTTTTGCACCTAAAATGATAAAAGCACTCATCACAATAAATGTAATGAGTGAAATTCGTTCATCTCTCATGATAAGTGACAATAGAAGCAGTCCAAGGGAAAACGTCATTTTTTCTAGCGGATGAACAGACGCTAGTTTATTCATATAAGCATACTTATCAATGAGTAACATCGCTTAACCCTCTTTATGTTTGCCGCGCATTAAGCCGATGAAATAGCCGATAAATGCAGCGCCAATAGCAGCTTGTAGTGCGAATAATAAGCTTTCTATTTCACCACTTGGTGGCTCCCAAAAACTTTCAAACCATGGCTCGTAGTTAGCATCTATTTCACCAATTGCTGCCTCCGCTTCGCCATCAGCACCCTCGAATTCGGCGCCTTTTTGAATAAAAAGTGGGAAGATTGCTAGCAACACAACAATTGCTAAGAGCAGTAAATTTTTTTTCATGTTAGTGAGCCTCCTTTGCTGAGAAAACACGTAAAGCTTTTAATTCACTCACATTGTATTTCTTCAAGAAGTTCATAACGATCACTGTTAAAATGCCTTCACTAACAGCAAGAGGAATTTGCGTTAACGCGAAAATACCAGCAAACTTTGTGAAAGAAGCCATAAAGCCTCCGATTTCAGAAGGGAAGGCAAGAGCTAATTGTACAGAAGTGACAACATATGTACCTAAGTCACCAAGCATTGCTGCTAAAAAGACGGCTACTGAAAATGATAACCCCATTTTTTGTGAGCCCTTAAAAACATAATAAGCAATAATAGGCCCAGCAATTGCCATAGAAAAGGCATTAGCACCTAAAGTTGTAAGTCCGCCATGGGCTAAAAGTAAAGATTGGAATAATAATACGATTGTTCCGATAACACTCATCGCTAATGGTCCAAAAAGAACTGTCCCAAGCCCAACTCCTGTAGGATGCGAGCAACTTCCCGTTACAGAAGGGATTTTTAAAGCTGATAGCACAAAGGCGAAAGCACCCGATAGCCCTAATATCATTTTTGTTTCAGGATTTTCATCAATAGTTTTACGAATAGAACGTAATCCTAAAATAATAAATGGAATCGATAAGACCCACCAAAAAATCGCCCATTCGATTGGCAAAAAGCCCTCCATAATATGCATCGCAAATGCACGATTTGGCACGAATAAAAATGCCAATAAGAAATAACTAAGCTTCCAACCTGAGAATTTCAAATATCTCTCCTCCTCACATTAAAATTTTTCGAATTAGTATGCGAACTAAACAATTTCGCCTTGGCGTAATTGCGTCAGGATTTTGAATTGTGCCAGCACATTTCATTCCTTTGAAAATCCGTGACATCCGCCGGAGGCTTTATTTTCATTCAGTAGATGTTTTGACCAAGCCGGAACCATATCTGTACTCATCTGCCACCTTGAGATGGGGTCTCTTTTGAATGAAAATAAAAAACACTTCTCCGTTTGTGGAAAAGTGCATAGCTAAAAATGCAAATAAAATTCTAATCTGCTCAGCCGCACACCTATCCTCGTAGGTTGAAACGATCACATATTTTTCGGCAGGTCTCCTGGCTTTAGTTCAACGTTTTATAGGCCTTCCCATCCTTTGGACAGTGACGTTCTCTATAAAACTCCCTAGTACAGTGGCGGGACCGCGCCGGACTTGAACCGGCTTCCCTTTTAAGCGAAATGATGAACAATTCGCACCGAAAAAAGATGAAGTTGTGAGATTTCACGACAAAGTGTAACATGATTTTCCATATATATGCTATACTTTTTATGAAAAAATTTTAAATTGAGATTCTATGTCGAAAATTCTGATAAATAGATAAAGATTTCACATATTGCTATGAAATATTAAAAAAATTGTCACAAATTAAAAAAGAAATATTGAATTTTTTAAATAATAAGATATGATAGAAACAGTTTTCTATTACATTAAACTTCTTTCAGCAGAAGTCTCCCACCTCTATAGGTAGTGAGATGAATGCAGATTTAAGTTACTTTTCAGCGGGTTCCAAACACCTGCTGAAAGAAGTTAAAGCCTCCGGCGGATGTCACGGAATCGGAAATAAGTTCTTTGTGCAAGCACAAAGCCGATTCCGGACGCAATTATGCCGAGGCATAATTGATATAATATAAATTCATATAAAACATCCATAAGTGCTTGAATATTTTCAAGATAATAGGGAAATCGGTGAGAATCCGATACAGCCCCCGCTACTGTAATAGCTGATGAAATCGCGGATGCCACTAGTGAAAACTAGGAAGGCGCGAAAGTAAAAGGAAGCTTAAGTCAGGAAACCTGCTTATGTGATAATGCATGCAAACTTTTCGGAGGGAGAAGTTGAAGCGAGAGCGAGTACCCGTATATTCGTTTTTATTTGGCTTCTACTAAACCTTTACTCTTCGACTAGAGTAAAGGTTTTTCTTTTTCCTAAAAGCAAATGAGGGGAGAACAACTATGACAACTTGGAATTTAGAGGGGATGAAAACACATCTTTTTATATGCAATGGTAGTAGTTGTATGAAAAAAGATGCTGAAGATATTACACAGGCAATTCGTGATGAAATACGGTTGCTAGCGCTTGATCAGGAAATACATACAACAAGGACCCGCTGTAATGGTAGGTGTAAGGATGCTTGTGTTGTCATCGCTTATCCTCAGGGGAATTGGTACCGTGTGTCGACAACGGAGCATGCGAAGGCACTCGTACAAGATTTAAATCATGAATCGTTACATAATGAGCATGTTTTTACATTGCGTGAAGGTTTGTTGCAGCGTACAGCGCAAACAACAGCCATTAAAGGTATTGAAAAGGAGAAAGAGGGGTAACAAAATGGCTCAAAAAGGTAAGATTTTCGTAGTTGGCTTTGGCCCTGGAGACTTTAAACATATTACGACTCGTGCTGTGGAAGCACTACAACAAAGTCATATGATTATAGGCTATAAAACTTATGTTGAACTGATTCAGGATTTAGTTAGTGCAAAGTCGATTATTAGTACTGGTATGACAGAGGAAGTTTCACGTGCTCAAGAAGCGGTGCGTCAAGCAGAGGCTGGAAGTATCGTATCGGTCATTTCCAGTGGGGATGCCGGGGTTTATGGAATGGCAGGATTAGTGTATGAGGTATTAATCGAGCTAGGCTGGACAGAAGCAACTGGTATCGAGGTAGAAATTGTTCCAGGTATTTCAGCTATTAATTCATGTGCCAGTTTACTAGGTGCTCCCATTATGCATGACGCCTGTACCATTAGTTTAAGTGACCACTTAACACCTTGGAATTTAATTGCAAAACGAGTAGAAGCGGCAGCAATGGCGGATTTTGTTATTGCTCTTTATAACCCGAAAAGTGGACGTCGTACGAGACAAATCGTAGAAGCACAACGAATTTTATTAGAATATCGTTCGCCAGATACACCGGTTGGACTTGTGAAAAGCGCATATCGAGAACGACAAGAAATTACGATGACAACTTTAGCAGAAATGCTTGAACATGATATCGGCATGTTAACAACTGTTATTATCGGGAATTCAACAACATTCTTCTACGACAATAAAATGATTACGCCACGGGGTTATCAGCGCAAATATACACTTGGTGAAGAAAAACAGCCGTTACGACCACATCAACGACTGAAGGAAGAAAATGAACCGTGGGCCATGAATCAAGAAACAGGCTCTGCGCGTAATGATTTTGCGACAGATCCCAATGCCAATCGTATAAAACCCAGTTTAGCTATAACACCTGAACCAAAGCCTAAAAAATCATCACTTGAATTGGCGACAGCAGCTCTGGCAATGGTGAAGGGAACGAGCGCTGTGAAAAGTTCACCTAAGTTTGTTCAACAAAAAATCGAATCCATTTTTGAATTAGCTGTAAGTCCAGGGGTAGCCAATAAATTCTTTACTCCTCAACAAATGATGACGTTAGCTGAGGTCGTTGGTGAGGAAGGGACGATGGAGTATACACCAGACCATCAAATTCATTTGAAAATTCCAACGTCTGAGCCTGAAGAAATTACAGCAAAGCTTCGTAAAGTGGGCTTTTTACTAACACCAATTGGTGAGGTACTTTCGTTAAAGGCTTGTGATTTCTGTTACGGAGAAAAAACCGATTCGATTCCATATGCAGAAGAGATTCAAGAAAAGCTTGGTGGTATGGCGTTACCGAAAACTTTAAATATTGGCTTTAATGGCTGTGGTATGGCGTGTTATCGAGCCGTATTTGATGATATTGGCATTGTTTATCGTAAAAGTAAATTTGATGTTTTTATTGGTGCCAAGCCGGTTGGTCGGACAGCACATGCGGCCCAGCCTGTTGTTGAGGGATTAGAACCTGAACAGCTAATACCGCTGATCACCGACATTATCGAAGAATATAAAGCAAATGCATATCCAAATGAACGTTTGTTTAAATACTTCAAGCGTGTGAAAAAGATCCTACATTTTACGTATCAGGATATGTCTTCAAAAATAAAAGTTGAGCCAGCTCCATGCGGCGACTAGTGAGGGGTAATGAGATGAAAGCAATTTTATTTGTCGGCCACGGGAGCCGTTTAGCAGCAGGGAATGACGAGGTACGCACGTTTATCGAGCAAATGACACCTCGTATTGATGATAGCTTTTTAGTAGAAACATGTTTTTTAGAATTCGCTTCGCCAAACATTGAAGAAGGTATTACGAACTGTGTGAAAAAGGGTGCTACAGAGGTGCATGTTATTCCGATTATCCTTCTTCATGCTGGACATTCAAAAATGCATATTCCAGCAGAAATCGAACATGCGCGTGAGCATTATCCGAATATAACGTTCACATATGGTCAAACAATCGGTATCCATGAAGAAATATTTGCGATTTTAGAAGATCGTTTAGCAGAAATCGGCTTTAATGCGGAAGAAGAACATAAGGATACTGCCATTTTATTAATTGCACGAGGCGGTAGTGACCCATATGCAAATGGTGATTTTTATAAAATTACACGTTTGTTATGGGAAAAACTCCCGGTTCAGTATGTAGAAAGCGCGTTTATGGGCGTAACAGATCCTCGTGTTGAAGAAGGAATAGAGCGCTGTGTGAAGCTGGGTGCTAAAAAAGTCATTATGCTACCATACTTTTTATTCACGGGTATCCTAATGGAACGAATGAATGGTATGTGTAAGCAATTTAACGAAAAATATCCTGATTGTGCTATTCAAATTGCCAACTATTTTGGCTATCATGAGCGTTTACAAAATGTGCTATTGGAGCGTATTGAGCAAGCTGTGAATGGCACATCAACAGGTATGCAAGATTTAGAAAATTATCGTGCTTATGCGGCAGTGCATGGACCTGCGCATCATCATCACCATCATGACCACGATCATGGACATGACCACCATGATCACGATCATCACCATGAAGAGGAGCCAGTGAAATGATTTTCATGTTAGCGGGGACGAGCGATGCCAGAAATCTAGCACTTGAACTACAGTCAGCAGGTTATGCTGTGACTGCAACGGTCGTCACTGATTCAGCCGCTTCAAGCCTTGCAGAAGTAGGTCTTCCTCATTTAGTCGGTCGATTAACGGCGGAGGAAATGGCGACGATTATCACGGAGCGAGGATACCATTTAGTTGTAGATGCCTCTCATCCATTTGCTGAAGAAGCTTCAAAAAATGCGATGGCGGCAGCTGAGCAAGCAAATGTTCCGTATATTCGCTATGAACGTGCACATGAGCATTATGCCCATCCACTAATTACGGTTGTGAAAGATTATGAGGAGGCTGCCCATGTAGCAGCGGAAAAACGTGGAGTCATTATGCTAACGACGGGCAGTAAAACGCTGGCTACCTTTACAAAGGTGTTACATGGCTTAGAAAATACGCGGGTGATTGCACGTATGCTTCCTCGACTCGATAATATGGAAAAGTGTGAAGCACTTGGTGTGGCACAAAGAGATATTATTGCCATACAGGGCCCTTTTTCTAAGGAATTAAACGAAGCACTGTTTCGTCAATATGATGTGACATTGATGATTACAAAAGAAAGCGGCAAGGTTGGCTCGGTGGATGAAAAGCTAGACGCTGCCCTTGCATGTGGCATTGAAACGATTTTAATTGCAAGACCAAATATCAAATACGGACAGCAATATTCTACATTTGAAGATGTATTACGAGCTGTACAGAACACACTTTAGGAGGCCATTCAGATGGATTTTAAAACAGATTTCAAACCTTTAACAGTAGACCCAGATAAAATTTACGATTACAGTTTTTCAATTATTGCAGAGGAAATGGGCGAGCATAACTTCTCAGAGGATGAGTGGAAAGTTGTACGTCGCATTATTCACGCTTCTGCTGACTTTGAATTAGGACGTAGCGTTATTATTACACCAGGAGCACTTGAGGCCGGTATTAAATCAATCCTTGCTGGCCGCCATGTCATTGCAGATGTGCAAATGATCGAAAGTGGTTCAGGGAAAAAACGCTTCCAAAAGCATGGTGGCGATTTACACTGCTATATTGCAGATGAAGACGTTTCGATTGAAGCGAAAAAACAAAATACTACGCGTGCGATTATCTCTATGCAAAAGGCATCTAAATTACATGAAGGTGGCATTTATGCAATTGGGAATGCACCGACAGCATTACTAGAATTAATTCGTTTAATTAAAGAAGGCTTAGCGAAACCAGATTTAATTATCGGTATGCCAGTTGGCTTCGTATCAGCTGCTGAGTCGAAAGAAGAGCTACTAAAACTAGAAGGTATTCCGTATATAACAAATGTTGGTCGTAAAGGCGGTAGTACAGTGACGGTTGCCGCATTGAATGCTGTCTCACTTTTAGCGGATGAACAGGCGAAAAAATAGTGGAGCGGAAGCCTAAAAAGGATCCCAAAGACATGCGTCACGGTTATACAACGGGATCCTGTGCAACTGCAGTAACGAAGGCCGCATTACTTGCTTTAATTACAAATGAAGAGCAAGAAACAAGTACTATTCATTTACCGATTGGGCGAGATGCGACCTTTACGATAGAAAAATGTACATTTCAAAATAATGCTGTTAGCTGTGAAACGATTAAAGATGCTGGTGATGACCCGGACGCAACACATAAAGCACTCATTATCGGCACGGTGAGTTGGTCAGATATACCAGGCATTCATCTGGACGGTGGAATTGGTGTCGGGCGTGTAACAAAGCCCGGCTTACCAGTACCTGTCGGAGAAGCAGCCATCAATCCTGTACCACGGAAGATGATTCATAGTACTGTACAAGGCGTACTTGATGAATTTCAAATTAAACGAGGCGTTAACGTAGTTATTTCCGTCCCTAAAGGTGAGGAAATAGCTAAAAAAACCTTAAATGGGCGTCTTGGTATTATTGGGGGCATCTCCATTTTAGGCACAAGGGGAACCGTCGTGCCTTTTTCAAGTTCCGCCTATATGGCCAGCATTGTCCAAGCAATTAGTGTTGCAAAAGAGGCTGGTTGTGAGCATTTAGTTGTCACTACAGGTGGCCGCAGTGAAAAGTATGCGATGGCACAGTACCCTCATTTGCCAGAGGAAGCGTTCATAGAGATGGGCGATTTTGTTGGCTTTACATTAAAGCATTGTAAGCGACTTGGTATGAAGCAAGTATCGCTTGTTGGTATGATGGGGAAATTTTCAAAGGTGGCACAAGGTGTCATGATGGTGCATTCCAAAAGTGCCCCCATCGATTTTAACTTTTTAGCGCAATTAGCAGTGGATATAGGTGCAGGTGAAGAAACCGTTACAAACGTACGAGAGGCAAACACTGCTTCACAGGTCGGAGAAATTATGGCAGAAAAGGGCTATGATGCATTCTTCCACCACTTATGTGAGGCATGCTGTTATTCTTCATTACATCACATTAAGGGCGGTTTAACGCTTTCCACATCGATCTATTCGATGCAGGGACAATTATTAGGAAGGGCTGATGACATTGCATCGATCGATGAAATTGATTGGGATCGGGGATAACGGACAAGAAAGCTTACTACCGCAATATGTACAGTGGATTGAAGACTGTGAGGTGCTTGTTGGTGGAGAGCGTGTTCTAGAATTTTTCCCGAATTTCACTGGAGAAAAAATGTTGATTAAAGGTGGTCTTTCAGCGCTTGTCGAAAGATTATCTGCAGAAACAAGAAATACAGTTATTTTAGCGTCAGGTGATCCATTATTTTACGGAATCGGTGGTTATTTAGCGAAAAAGCTAGACATTGACGTTTATCCATATATGAGCTCTGTGCAGCTTGCTTTTTCAAAGATGGGGGACAGCTGGCAGGATGCTTATGTTACAAGTATTCATGGGCGCTCCATGAAAGGCTTAGCACAACGAATTGATGGTAAAAAGAAAGTGGCATTGCTAACAGATGCAGAGAATAATCCGAATGAGTTGGCACGTTATTTAAAGCATTTTGGCATGACAGAATACCGTGCATTTGTCGCAGAAAATTTACAGGGCACAAATGAAAAATTCGGCTGGTACTCACTTGATGAATTAGAAAAGGTTGATTTTTCTCCTTTAAATGTAGTCATTTTACAGCAAACTTCTGTACCGATACGCTATGCACTCGGTATCGATGATGAAGAATTCTCACAGCGGAAGCCAGACAAAGGTCTGATTACAAAAAAAGAAATTCGTGTCTTAAGTTTACAAGCGATGCAGCTACAAAAGGATAGCATCATTTGGGACGTTGGGACATGTACAGGTTCGATGGCTATTGAGGCTGGTAAGCTTGCGCCAGAAGGTCAAATTTTTGCAGTGGAGAAAAACGCACCTGATTTGGACAATTGCTTGCAAAATCAGCAAAAGTTCCGTGTAGATATTACTGCTATTCATAGTAAAGCACCAGCGGGACTTGAAAACTTCCCTGATCCGGACGCGATTTTTATCGGCGGTACAGGTGGAGAAATGGTGGAGCTTTTACAATTATGCTGTTCACGCTTAAAGCCAAACGGTCGTATTGTATTGAATGCTGCAACCATTGAAAATTTATATAAGGCAGTCGAAGCGTTTAAGTCTTGTGGCTTTGCTGTTGACATATTGCAGGCACAGCTTGCGCGCAGTAAACCAATATTAGATATGACACGTTTTGTCCCATTAAATCCGATTTACATTATTTCTGCATATCGAAAGGAAGAAAATCATGAGTAATCTTGGTATTTTATATGGCTTGGGCGTAGGCCCTGGCGATCCAGAGTTAATTACAGTTAAGGCATTTCGTGTCATTCAGGAATCGCCTGTTATTGCGTATCCGAAAAAACTAAAAGGCAGTAAAAGCTACGCACATCGTATCGTAGATGTCTATATTAACCCAGAAGAAAAGGATATGCTTGGCCTAGTATTTCCAATGACAAAGGATGAGGCTGTATTAGAACGCGAATGGACGAAATCAGTGGAACTTGTCTATGGAAAATTACAAGAAGGTAAGGATGTCGCATTTGTTACAGAAGGTGACCCATTATTATATAGTACGTTCATCCATATGATGAAGCTTATGCAGGACATGCACCCGGACGTTGAAATTCAAACAGTTCCTGGTATTTCTTCGTTCAACGGTTCAGCATCACGACTTGGCATTGCGTTGGCAGATGGCGATGATCGTGTTGCCATTGTCCCTGCCCATGATGACTATGAGGCGATGCGTGAAGCGATTGAAAGTCACGATGCAGTGGTGTTCATAAAAGTAGCGAAGGTTATTGATTTAATGCTTGAGGTGCTACGTGATTTAGATTTACTTGATAAGGCATCAGTCGTAACAAAGGTAACGTCTGACGAGGAAATTATTTGGGATGTACAGGAGCTAGACGGTGTCGATTTAGAATATTTAACGTTAATGGTGGTGCGTAAATAATGAAGAAAATATATATTGTCGGAGCTGGTCCTGGTGATCCAGATTTAATTACAGTGAAAGGTTTACATATGCTACAAACAGCAGACGTTGTGATGTATACAGATTCTTTAGTGAGTGAGGACCTTATTGCAAAGGCGAGACCAGATGCAGAGGTTATTCGTACGGCAGGTATGCATTTAGAGGAAATGGTAGCGACCATGGTAGATCGTGTCAATGCGGGGAAAGTGGTAGCTCGTATGCATACAGGAGACCCTGCTATGTATGGAGCCATCATGGAGCAGGTGGCACTATTAAAAAAAGAAGGCATCGGCTATGAGGTCATTCCTGGTGTTAGCTCTGTCTTCGCTTCTGCAGCGGCAATCGGAGCAGAATTAACAATTCCTGACTTAACACAAACACTTATTTTAACGCGTGCCGAAGGACGTACACCTGTACCAGAATTTGAAAAGCTACGCGATTTAGCGAGTCACCACTGTACAATCGCCTTATTCCTGAGCGCAACGTTAACAAAGAAAATAGTAAAAGAACTACAGAATGCTGGCTGGGCTGATGATACACCAGTAGCTGTTATTCAACGAGCTTCTTGGCCAGATCAAAAAATCGTACGTACAACATTAATTGAACTGGATGAAGCTATGCGTGTAAACGGTATTCGTAAGCATGCGATGATTTTAGCTGGATGGGCATTAGATCCGGATATTCATGATAAAGATCAATATCGTTCGAAATTATATGATGCTACTTTTACACATGGCTTTAGAAAAGGCGTGAAGACAAGTGATTGAGCTACAAGAGGGCGTATTGCCCGAGGTTGACCAACGAAATCCTTATGCAGTTGTAGCCATCACAAAGCACGGTGTTCAAATTGGGCGTCGCTTGCAGCAAACCTTTGCTGCGAGCGACTTATATTACATGAGTAAATTCGAGCAGGGTGATGAAGCAGAAAAGCATATTCAGATGTTTACAGGTACTGTGCGTTTACTGTTGCCTACTCTTTTTAAGCAATATAAAGGCTTAATTTTAATCATTTCACTCGGTGCAGTTGTACGCATGATAGCACCGATTTTAAAGGATAAAAAGACAGATCCAGGTGTTGTTGTCATTGACGACCGTGGTGAAAACGTTATTAGCGTCTTATCAGGACATTTAGGTGGTGCCAATGAGCTGACACATGAAGTAGCTGCAGCGCTTGGAGCAAATCCAATTATTACGACGGCTTCAGATGTGCAAAAGACCATTCCGGTTGATTTATTTGGAGCACGTTTTGGCTGGGTATGGGATAGTGCCGATAAACTGACACCTGTCAGTGCCTCTGTTGTTAACGAGGAGCACGTCGCAATCGTTCAGGAAACGGGGGAACGTGACTGGTGGATGCGTGACACACCGATGCCAGAACAAATTAAAATTTATCCGACAACATATGCAGCGATTGAAGCGAAACCACATGCGACATTGCTCATTACTGACCGCATCATTGACGCAGAAGAAGAAGTGCTACTTGAAAATGGGGTCATTTATCGACCAAAATCGGTCGTGCTTGGCATGGGCTGTAATCGTGGGACATCTGTGGAAGAAATTGAGCAAATCATTGATGAAACCATGGCGGAGCTGAAGCTTTCGAAAAAAAGTGTGAAAGCGCTATGCACGATTGATTTAAAGAAGGACGAGCAATGCTTCCTAGAAATAACAAAGAAATATGATTGGGGATTTGTTACATATTCACCGGCAGAATTAAATGAAATTGATTTCCCATCACCTTCGGAAACCGTTTTTAAATATACAGGGGCATATGGGGTGAGTGAGCCTGCTGCGATGCGTTATGCGCAGGTGGAGTCGCTTGTGCTAGAAAAGAAAAAATCGGGCAATGCTACAATCTCTGTTGCTAGATTAACATTTTAAGGAGGAAGCCTATGCAAACGAATCGCTTTGTACTTGCAGGTACTGGCAGTGGGGTTGGTAAAACAACCTTTACCATTGGACTTATGAAAGCGTTACAAGAAAAGGGCAAAATTGTGCAGGGCTTTAAATGTGGTCCCGATTATATTGACCCTACCTATCATACTGCCGTTACAGGACGGAAATCGCGCAATATCGATAGCTGGATGTTTTCACATGAAGCAGTGTGTGATATTGTTGCGCGCGCAAGCAAGGATGCGGATGTTTCCATTATTGAAGGAGTGATGGGCTTTTATGATGGTAAAAGTCCGTTATCGGATGCTGGCTCTGCTGCAGACATTAGTGTTGTAACAAAGAGTCCTGTTATTTTAATTGTCAATTGTGCGAGTATGGCACGAAGTGTAGCAGCAGTTGTGAAAGGCTTTCAATTGTTGTCGGATCAACCGAATATCGTTGGTGTCATTGCCAACCAAGTCGGTAGTGTTGGCCATTATGAAATTGCGAAAGCTGCTATTGAGCAGGAGTGCGGTATTCCTGTAATCGGCTATTTGAAGCGTGAGGAAGGAATTGATATTCCTAGTCGCCATTTAGGATTAGTGCCAGCGATTGAACGAGGAGAACTCGATACATTTTTTGATAAGCTAGGGTCTTTAATGGCAGAGACGATTGACTTAGATCAATTGCTTGCATTAACAAAGGCTCCTGTTTTACAAGAATCCGGGCAACTATTTGTGGAACAACCATCACAAAATATTTGCATTGCCGTAGCAAAGGATGCCGCGTTTAACTTCTATTATGAAGAAAATTTGGCGCTGCTACGTGCAAAAGGAGCAGAGCTACAATTTTTCTCACCACTTGCGAATGAGCCTGTTCCCGCAGAAGCTGATGGTATGTATATAGGTGGGGGCTTTCCAGAGGAGTTTTCAGATATATTAGCGGAAAACTCCGATGTGAAAAAATCTATTCGTGAAGCAATCGCCAAAGGTCTACCGACATTAGCTGAGTGTGGAGGCTTTATGTATTTGACGGAGGCTATTACGAATAGTAATGGTGACCGTTATGACATGGTTGGTGTTATTCCAGGAGAAGTAGCGATGCAAACAAAACTGGCGGCTCTCGGCTACCGAGAAATTTTTGGCACACAACATAATTTTTTAATTGGTACGGATGAAGAAGCAAAGGGACATGAATTCCACTATTCAAAATATAGCGGCACACATAATACGCCAGCCTATGAAACGAAGGGACGTTTTGGAAACAAACAAGAGGGCTACCAAGCAGGAAATTTAGTAGCTGGCTATACGCATTTTCATTTCGTATCGAACCCAAAGCTTGTTGACAATTGGTTAACAGCTTGTAAGAAGGTGAAAAATCATGACTAATTATTTTCCTATTCACATCAATATTGAATATAAAACCGTAGTAATTGTTGGTGGGGGGCACGTAGCAACGCAGAAGGTAGCGTCATTGCTACCAGCTAAAGCCAATATTGTCGTTGTAAGCCCAACTCTAGATGACTCATTGATGCCACTCGCGGAATCCGGGCAAATTACGTGGCATGAAAAAGAATTTGAACCGCGTGACTTAGATGATGCATCACTCATTATTGCGGCAACAAATGATACGTCAGTAAATGAGGCTGTTCAAGAAGCAGCCCAGCATTGGCAGCTCATCAATCGCGCTGATGCGCAGGCTGAAAGCGACTTTATAACGCCTGCAACAGTGCGCCGTGGTCCTTTAGTATTAACTGTTTCAACATCAGGTGCCAGTCCAGCACTAGCACGTAAAATCAAAGCGGATCTCGAAGTGCAATTTGATGAGGTTTATGATGATTATGTATGCTTCCTACAGCAAGCACGTTTAATGATTGCTGCGAAGTTTGAAAAAGGTCCAGAAAGACGTACCGCTTTACAAGCATTACTGGAACCAAGCTTATTAGAATGGACACGCAATGGAGACATTGATAGACGTGAAGCATTTTTACAACAAATATTGATGGGAGTAGCGCGATGAAAGACGGAAAAGTGTATTTAGTT
This sequence comes from Lysinibacillus sp. NPDC056232, assembly GCF_042267565.1. Taxonomy (NCBI): domain Bacteria; kingdom Bacillati; phylum Bacillota; class Bacilli; order Caryophanales; family Bacillaceae; genus Lysinibacillus; species Lysinibacillus sp. NPDC056232. Next base: position 53,198 of record NZ_JBHJTF010000003.1, read on the forward strand.
GGAGCCGGACCAGGTGATCCAAAGCTCATAACAGTGTATGGGCTCGAATGTATTCAAAAGGCGGATGTCATTGCTTATGACCGTCTTGTGAACCCGAAATTGCTAGAATTTGCGAAAAAAGATGCCGAGCTTGTGTACTGTGGTAAATTACCTGGTAAGCATCACTTGATTCAAGATGAGATTCATACATTACTTGTCGAAAAAGCGCAGGAAGGGAAGATTGTCACACGTTTAAAGGGTGGCGATCCATTCGTTTTTGGTCGTGGCGCAGAGGAAGCGGAAATCTTAAAAAATCATGGTATTGCTTATGAAATCGTACCTGGTATTACAGCAGGAATTGCTGCTCCGGCGTATGCTGGTATTCCTGTAACACACCGTGATTTTGCAACAAGCTTTGCCCTTGTAACAGGGCACGGTCGTGAGGAAAAAGGACAGGACTTTTTAAATTGGCCAGCACTTGCAACAGGTATCGATACAGTCGCCTTTTATATGAGTGTTGGTAATATAGCTTATATTTCTAAAAAGCTCATCGAAAATGGTCGTAAGGCTACTACTCCAGTCGCCGTTATTGAGTGGGGAACAACAGAGCAACAGCGTACCATTACAGGTCAGCTTGATGAAATAGCTACCGTTATTGAACGAGAAGGCTACCATAACCCTTCCATGATTGTCGTTGGCGAGGTCGTCAATGTACGCGAGAAAATTCAATGGTTTGAAGAGCAAGGACTAGCCTTTACATAAAGGAATAAAACCTATTTGCGCATAAGGAGGAAATACATCATGACAGTAATCGAGGCTTTAAAAAATCGTCGAGCGATTCGCAATTACACGACACAGCCTGTTGAAAAAGAGAAAATCGAGCAAATTTTACAAGCAGCCACTTATGCTCCAAATGATCGTATGCGTGAGCCTTGGCATTTTTATGTTATTCAAGACGATGCGATGAAACGCTATGAGGAGATGGCAAGTGTTTATTTACAGGAGCGATTCCCTACAAAGCCCAATTTAGTAGAAAGCTCGCTAAAGGTTGTTCAAACAACGCCAGTTGCCATTGTTGTTACAGCAGATATTGTAGAAGATGATACTGATGCAACAGCAGATAATGTCTTTGCCGTATGTAGTGCCATCATGTCCATGTGGCTTGCCGCAGAGGAGCTAGGACTTGGCTTTGTATGGCGTACACGCGGGGTAGGGCTTGTTCATGATCCACGTATGCATACATTCATAGGCGCACATGAATCACAAAAAGTAGTAGGAACAATCTTTATTGGCTATCCAGAAGAGCAGGAGCTTAAAGACAAGAAACGTACCCCAATTGAAGAAAAAACAACATGGCTTTAAGGGAGGCTTGAAGAATGGCTAGAAAAGGCTTGTTTTTAGTTTATACAGGTGAAGGGAAGGGCAAAACAACAGCTTCTCTTGGTGTCACATTACGCGCAGTTGGTCGTGGCCTAAATGTACGATACATGCAATTTATTAAATCACCCGAGCGTACATACGGAGAGCAAATTGCTCTTCGTAAACTTGGCGTAGAAATGGAGCAAATGGGAATCGGCTTTACTTGGACAAAAACACCCGAGGAGCATCGTGCCGCTTTAGCAAAGGCATGGAAAAAAACAAAGGCCGCCCTGCAAGACGACAGCATTGATTTACTCGTATTAGACGAGCTCAACAACGCGCTTGCTATTACAAAATTCCCAATCGATGATGTGCTTCCATTAGCCGAAGTCATTGAAGCTATTCAGCAGCGCCCAACTACCATGCATTTAGTTGTAACAGGACGTAGCGCCAATCCAGCGCTTATTGCAATGGCCGATTTAGTATCAACCATTGATGCGACAAAGCATTATTATGACGAAGGAATACCAGCTGTTAAAGGACTAGAATTCTAATAGATTCCCGCGCGACGGAGGAATACCCGCGCTTTGAGGGGAAATACCAGCGGAACGGGGTGGAATACCCGCGCTTTGAGGGGAAATACCAGCGGAACGGGGTGGAATACCCGCGCTTTGAGGGGAAATACCAGCGGAACGAGGCAGAATACCCGCGCTTTGGAGTGAAATACCCGCGGAACGAGGCAGAATACCCGCGCTTTGGAGTGAAATACCCGCGAAACGGGGTGGAATACCCACGCTTTGAGGGGAAATACCAGCGGAACGGGGCAGAATATCCGCGCTTTAGAGTGAAATACCCGCGGAACGAGTAGAACACCCGCGAAGCAAGCAGCCCC
>NZ_JBHJTF010000003.1:55525-164169 GCF_042267565.1 Lysinibacillus sp. NPDC056232
CCCCTTCGCGACGGAGGAATACCCGCGCTTTGAGGAGAAATACCCGCGGAACGGAGCAAAATACCCGCGGAACGAGGCAGAATACCCGCGCTTTGAAGTGAAATACCCGCGGAACGAGTAGGAACACCCGCGAAGCAAGCAGCCCCCCTTCGCGACGGAGGAATACCCGCGCTTTGAGGAGAAATACCCGCGGAACGGAGCAAAATACCCGCGGAACGAGGCAGAATACCCGCGCTTTGGAGTGAAATACCAGCGGAACGAAGCAGAATACCCGCGCTTTGAGGGGAAAAACCCGCGGAACGAGTAGGAACACCCGCGAAGTAAATTCTGCCCCCGCGCTTCAACTATACATAAGGGAGGGAAAAGACTATGCCAGCAAAATCTATCATGATTCAAGGAACGGCTTCTGATGTAGGGAAAAGTATGATTTGTACTGCGCTGTGCCGTATTTTTTCTGATGATGGGATAAAGGTTGTACCGTTTAAATCACAAAATATGGCCCTTAACTCGTTTGTAACTCAAGATGGCGGAGAAATTGGCCGTGCACAGGGTGTACAAGCAGAGGCGGCACGTGTTGTCGCAACTACGGATATGAATCCGATATTGCTAAAACCAAAGCAGGATATGGTTTCGGAAGTGATTGTTCATGGTAAGCATTTTTTAAATATGGACGCCAAAAGTTATCGTAATCAATTCGTCCAAGAAGCGATGCCAATCGTTGAAAAGTCAGTGCGAACTTTACAAAATACATATGATGTCATTGTCCTTGAAGGGGCGGGAAGTCCGGCAGAAATTAATTTGAAAGACCGTGATATAGCCAATATGCGTATGGCTCATCTAGCAGATGCAGCGGTTGTGCTAGTCGCTGATATTGATCGAGGTGGAGTATTTGCATCGATTGTTGGAACGCTCGCATTACTTGACGATGCAGAACGCGCACGTGTAAAAGGGTTGGTAATTAATAAATTCAGAGGAATGCGTGAGTTACTTGATGATGGCATTGAATGGGTAGAGCGTGAAACGGGGATTCCTGTCCTTGGAGTTGTACCGTATGTAGAGGTCAATATTGAGGCTGAAGACTCACTAGCATTATCTTCATTACGCTTTAAAAAGCCAAAGCCTGGAGAGTTTGCTGTGGATGTGGCCATGATTCGCTTGCCGCGCATTTCAAACTTTACAGATGTTGATCCATTTTTTGATGAGCCAGAGGTTGGTGTCCGTTTAATTGGCAATGTCAATGAGCTTGGGACGCCCGATTTACTTATATTACCTGGAACAAAAAGTACTATAGATGATTTAGCTTGGTTAAAGGCGCAGGGCTTCGATCAAGCGATAGCTAATTTACGCGCACGAGGGACAAAAATTATTGGCATTTGCGGTGGCTTCCAAATGCTTGGCGAAACGTTATTAGACCCAGATGCTGTAGAAGGAAATGGCGATTCAGCGCAAGGTCTAGCATTATTGCCAATGGAAACTGTATTTGTTGGCGATAAAAAGACTGTTCAAATGACTGGAACAAGAGGGCAGGACACGTTTACTGGTTATGAAATTCATCTAGGACGTACAAAAATTTTACGTGATGAAGTATCACCATTTTTACAGCTTGCAGATGGGCGCGTAGATGGGGCAGTAAGTGCCGATGAACTAGTGATCGGAACATATTTCCATGGTTTATTCCATAATCGTACCTTTACACGACAGCTCATCAACGACATTCGCGTGAAAAAGGGCCTCGCTACTTTACCAAGTGATGTAAAAAGTGACGCAGAACGTAGAGAGGACGCTTACAATATGCTTGCAAAGCATGTGCGTGCGAATCTTGATATGAAAAAAGTATACGAAATTATGAATTTAGAGGTACAAGTATGACAAGAAAAGGACCGTTAGCCATTGATTATGAGGCGTTATGGCAGGAAGGTATGAAAGACTGGCATGGCCAAATGCCTGAAAGAATGGTCAATGATCAACTAGAGGAGCAGTTTTGGGCGCAGTCCATCGCCCGTAAAAGGACAGGACAAACAGATCCTTATGCAGCAAAAATTTTTCAAGAAATTAAAAAAAGTATCCAAACCGAGCACTCGGTATTGGAAATTGGTCCAGGCTGGGGCAATTATACATTTCCACTAGCTGATCATGTGCGAAAGCTAACTTGTGTAGATAGCTCAGAAAGTATTCTTAGCTATTTAGAAAATTGCATGGAAGACAAGCAACATGTTTCTTATCTTCATGCAAAATGGGAAAGCCTTGCTGAAGATGAGGTAAAAACGCACGATATAGTCATTGGTGTCAATTGTTTTTATCGTATGTATGACATCAAATCCGCCCTTTGCCATATGAATCGTCTAGCTAAAAAGCGTGCAATTATTGGTATGACGACAGGGCCGATACAACCCCATTATGAAATTTTATATGAAAAGTATGGCTACGATATTAAATTTCCACGAAGAGATTATATAGAATTTTTAAATTTACTCTATGAAATGGATATTTATGCAGAGTGCAAAATCATCCCTTTAGAGCGAGTGTATGAATATGACAGCTTTGAGCAACTTGTAACAACACAAAGTAAAAAAATATTAAACGATACTTTTAATAGAGCACATGTTGAGGAGTCGCTTTTGCCATTTATTGAGGAAAAGAACGGGCGTTATTATTATCGTCATGATTTCCATGCGGCACTTGTATCATGGGAGCCGAAATAATTATTAAACCTTTGGACAAAACTAGTGACCAAAGGTTTTTTTTATTGGGAGCGATAGGGTACAATAAAGCGATATAGATATAGAAGTGAGGTGGCATATGTGCAACTACATTTTTTAGGAACAGGCGCAGGAATGCCTTCAAAGGAAAGAAATACAAGTGCCCTAATGGTAAAGCTTTTAGATGAAGTGGGGGAAATGTGGCTTTTTGATTGTGGCGAGGCGACCCAACATCAAATTTTGCACACATCGTTAAAGCCACGTAAAGTAACGAAAATATTCATTACACATTTACATGGTGATCATATTTTCGGTTTACCTGGTTTTTTAAGCTCTCGTTCATTTCAAGGTGGAGATGAGCCATTAACGATATTTGGTCCACAAGGTTTACAGCAATGGATTGAGCAAACCTTAGCCTTGTCAAAAACGCATTTAACCTATCCATTACAATTTGTTGAAGTCAATGAAGGTATTATTTATGAGGATGAACATTTTACAGTGAGCGCAAGTGAATTGCGACATGTAGTTCCATGCTTCGGCTACCGTATTGAGCAAAAAGATTTGCCTGGTGAACTGTTAATAGAAAAAGCACAGGCTCTAGGTGTTCCTAAAGGCCCTAGCTTAGGACAATTAAAAGCTGGGAAAGATATTGAGCTTGCAGACGGCACTATAGTTTATGCAAAAGATGTCGTTGCTCCTCCGAAAAAAGGCTTTACGCTCACGATATTAGGCGATACAAAATACTGTCCGGAGGCTGTTTCCTTAGCTTATGGGGCAGATATCGTTATTCATGAAGCGACCTTTGATGGCACGACGACAGATTTAGCAGCCAGCTATGGACACTCTACAAATGTCGAAGCGGCAAAAGTGGCACAACAAGCAGGCGCGAACTATTTACTTCTGAACCATTTAAGTGCTCGCTTTTTACCACATGATTTACCGAAATTTTTAGCAGATGCACAGGAGATATTCCCACAAACTTTCCTGACATCCGATCAATCAGTATTTACATGGAATAACAATATACTAAATTAATCAAAAACGTAAAGTACCTTATAAATGAAGCATCATTTATAAGGTACTTTTATCTTAATTCAGCAAATGTTTTCTGTGCGAAAGCGAAGCGGCAGCAACAAATGTTTTCTGTGCGAAAGCGAAGCGGCAGCAACAAATGTTTTCTGTGCGAAAGCGAAGCGGTAGCCACGAATGTTAATGAGTTTATAAAGCTTGTTACAGCCAAAAAGTAACAAGCTTTTTTGCTCTTCATCAAAAGTTGGGGTTGAAAATTATTGGAGATACAGCCATCAGAAGAAATCACCCGTTTATCGATATAATTCAAGAATTTGATTTGCGATATATTCGGAGCTAAAATGAACCCCGTTTCTGAGCCACCACATGAGTATCCCAAGTATTGAAGAGGCGAGAATATCCATTGATAGAGTACTGTCAGCGCCTTCATTTTTACGTTGTATGACAATCAAGTCCTTTAATGTCATATGCATTTTTTTAATGAAACCAGGATGTTCAAATAGCACAGCTAAAATTTTTCTATGCTTATAAAAGTAATCTAAAAACGTAATTAATTGTTCTTGATTATTTAAATTATCAATTTGTAAAGTTGGAGACATTTCCGACAACAAGTCGTCGAACATATCGTAAACTACTTGCTTTAATAAATCATTAATATCTATAAAATGTAAATAAAAAGTTGCTCGATTTAGCTCTGCACGTTGGGCTATTTTTTGTACTGTAAGTTTCGAAATATCTGGGTTTTCGATTAATATATCTACGACAGCTTCTTTAAATACCCGTTTCGAGCGAATAGCTCGTGGGTCTTGTTTTTTGTGTGTAGTCAATTTAATTCTCCTTTATCTATTAAATGCAAATTTAATTAATACTATTTTTAATTTTGTTGTTTAATTGACACTTCTTGAAAAATTGTAAATAGGAATCAAAAAACAAACGTGTTATTATCTATTTTATTGACATAGTGTTAATAAAACAAGTGGAAAGAGGAAGAATGTAATGTCGGAATCGATAAATAAAAAAGTACTATTAACAGTTTTAATTTTCGGATGTTTTTTATCTACACTAAATCAAACGCTGTTAAACGTTGCATTAAGTAATTTAATGGACGTATTTTCCGTTTCTGCTACAACCGTTCAGTGGTTAGCTACTGGTTTTATGTTAGTTAACGGGGTGCTAGTCCCTATTACAGCATACTTAATGAAACGTTTTTCAACACGCCAATTATTTATAAGTTCAATGCTGTTTTTATTAGTAGGCTCTATTTTTTGTGCAGTAGCTCCGAACTTCACCACTTTACTAATTGGTCGTATGATTCAAGCAATAGGTGCAGGAATTATTATGCCGTTGCTAATGAGCATCGTAATGTTTATTTTCCCTCCTGAAAAAAGAGGCAGTATGATGGGGTTAATTGGGCTAGCTATGATTTTCGCTCCAGCCATTGCACCAACATTAGCAGGTTTTGTAATAGATTATTATTCATGGCGTTGGTTATTTATCGGTATCATTCCATTTGTCGTGATCGTTATATTCATGGCTATGAAATATTTAATTAATGTCTCAGAAACAGCAAAAGCAAAGTTAGATGTCGTGAGTGTTATTTTATCAACAATTGGCTTTGGTCTTATTTTGTATGGTTTTAGTAATGCAGGAAGCCATGGCTGGGATGATAAAGTTGTGATAAGTACTATACTTGTAGGGATACTGACTACGGCAATATTCTGTCTTCGTCAAATGAAATCTTCTGATCCACTTCTCAACTTATCTGTTTTTAAAAATAAATTATTTACACTAACGTCCATCATCAACATTATTGTCACAATGATGATGTATGCAGATATGATTTTATTACCAATGTACTTGCAAAATGGAAGAGGGTTTACGGCATTAGACGCTGGTTTATTATTATTACCGGGTGCTCTTGTAAATGCCTTTATGTCTCCAGTGACAGGAAAAATGTATGACCGCTTTGGTGCAAAACCGTTATTTATTATCGGTTTGATTTTTGTCATTCCTTCTATGTGGGTTGTAACAGATTTAACAGAAACAACAACCTATAGCTTTTTAATGATACGTACCATTTTTCTACGTATAGGGTTGAGTTTTATCACAATGCCATTGAACACAGCTGGTTTGAATGCCTTACCTAAGACACTTGTAACGCATGGTACAGCAGTGAATAATACATTACGTCAAATTGCAGGTGCAATAGGATCTGCTGTCGTTATTACAATTTTCACATCACAGACTACAAACCATGCGAAAACATTGCTAGCAGAATCACCAAATGCTACGGCTGAAGGTATTCGTACACTTGCTTCCATTTTAGGTTCAAGTGATGCTTATTATTTCATGACAATCTTAGCGATACTTGCATTTGTTTTAACTCTATTTGTTCCATCTAAAAAAAGATTAAACAATAGTTTGTGAATGTATAGACTTCAATAAACAACTTTGGATAGCCTTGCTACATTAATGTAGCAAGGCTATTATTTAACTTCTTTCAGCAAATGTCTTTTGTACCGAAAGCGAAGCGACAGCAACACGGTTTTATCTGTGGGAAAGCGAAGCGACAGCAACAACACATGACTGAGTGACCACATCACGCTGCTGACGCTACGCTTTCGCGCGAAAAACATCCGTTGGCCCAAAGCCTCCGGAGGATGTCACGGAATTATGCCGAGGCATGATTGATTTAAATTGTCCAAACTTATCAATTGAAAAATGACTATATACAATGTAGAAATTAATGTAATATGAAGATTTAGAATATTGGAGAAAAATAATGCACTAAATAGTAGATTTTCGTATAATTGACTAAAGGGGAGTGGTTTAATATGAATCAGCAAAAGATGCCACCAGCACTATTGCGATTAATTGTTATTTTTCCAAATGTGCTGAGCTATTTATTACTATTTGGACTTATCTTTTTTGTTATCTCAAATTATGACACGTTAAAAGCTACGGATAACTTAACGGTTTGGCTTATTTTTATTTTTGTGCTTGCGCCGGCTGCTGCCTACACGACATTTAGCATTATTAAGAAAATTCGTGCTGGACAAATGTAAGCTAAACAAAACACGTGTATTCTAATGGATACACGTGTTTTTGAATTCCATTTTGCCTCTTTTTTGTGTTTGTAAGATACCTCTTTTCATTAATACTACATTTTTGGAAACAATTTTTTAGAAAGATTGACATAATGAAATCCAAAACGAATAAAATAATTCCATCTAGAGAAACTAAAAAATAAATACATAATAAATTGGAAAAGCGGGGTGTTTTTTTGGATCCAACAAATTGCGATTTTTCACCAATGAAACAAACATTAAAGGAAGAGCTTTTGCAGGTCATTCATTCATTACAGCAAAGTGTAGAAGCTATGGATACTGATGCAAACTGTCTTCTTGGAAATTTCGAAAAAATTAAAGAGAAATTTGTAACGATTGAAATGAAAGCTGCAACATTTTATTTAAATTGCTATCTTTCCCCGTTTACTGAAAAATATCCTGAGCTTTCGCATTGCGTACAAAATATGTCTAAAAGAAGACACGGTGGACTAATTGTGATTGAACGGGAGGATTCGCTGACACCTCATATACAGCCTGGTATTCATATTGGCGCAGAAGTGACGCATTCCTTATTAGAATCTATTTTTTTTCCTGGAAATCCGCTGCATGATGGCGCAGTTTTAATAAGCCAAAATCTAATTAAATCAGCAGCAAATGTACTGCCACTTTCAGAGAGATATACGGGGGAAAAGAAATTAGGTACAAGACATCGAGCAGCATTAGGGTTAAGTGAAGTAAGTGATGCGCTTGTCATGGTAGTGTCAGAAGAAACAGGGAGAATTTCCTTTGCCTTTAAAGGAAACTTATATCCAATTACGACGCATGGCATTATATAAGTGTGAGCTTCACACTGGAAAATATCTCGAATTCAAGATATTTTCCTTGCTTATTTATCACTTGCGTTGTAAAGTGATGAATGAGAGGAGGAGGAAGCGATGCGAAAACACACGCTCGGATCACTGACATGGATTCGGATGATGCGCTTTACAAATCAAAGTAACCAGCTATCCAATGAGTTTTTAAAGCGCTTTGACTTAACGACTGCACAATTTGATGTCCTAATACAAATAAAGACATATGCACCGTTAACGCAATCACAGTTAGCAGAGAAAGTGACAGTGACGCAAGGTGGTATGTCTCGGATGCTTGCTCGTCTTGAAAAAGAGGAACTTATTGAACGTAAGCAAAATTGGAAGACCAAAACAATCTCGCTGACAGCTAAAGGCGAGCAGATGATTGATGAGGCAACACCAAGTCAGCTACAGTTTCAATCTTCATTTTTTGAAGAAATATTAACAGAAGAAGAAATGAAAACTTTAAATATACTCATGTCAAAATTAGAGAAGCATAGTCGTGAAAAAAAATTACCACCAGCGTGATTTTTTTTACAACATCACTTGCTTAGTCAAGTGAAAATGAGGAGGAAACATTCATGGACAAATTAAGTGGACATCATCATATATCAATGCTAACAAAAAACGGCAAACGTAATAATGATTTTTATACAAAAATTCTCGGCTTACGTCGTGTTAAGAAATCAGTAAACCAAGATTCGCCTTCCATGTATCACTTGTTTTATGGAGACTTAACAGGTGCTGCAGGTACAGAATTAACATTTTTTGAAATGCCTGTAGCAGGACGGACAGTTCGAGGAACAAATGCCATTACACGTATTGGACTACTAGTGCCAAGCTATGACAGTCTGCAATATTGGGAAAATCGTTTTCAAGAATTAAAGGTTGAACATAGTGAAATTACAACTTTTGCAGGAAAAGATGCATTGTTTTTTGAGGATCATGAAGGGTTACGAATGGTGCTTCTAAACAACCATGGTCACGAAACACCAGCTCATTGGCAACCGTGGGACGGCTCTGATATCCCGGCGGAACATCGCATTTTAGGGATGGGTACAATTGAAATTACAGTTCGTTACTTGCAACGGACAGTTAGCTTATTGAAAGAGCTATTTAATTACACAGCTGTAGCAGAAAGTGAAAAAGAAGCAGTCTTGCAATCCATTCCTGGTGAAGTGCTTGGAGAAATCGTCGTTCAAGAATTAGAAGGACCAAGTGAGAAACCTGGTCGTGGTAGTATTCATCATCTTGCACTACGCGTCGGAACAGTGGAGGAATTACAACAGTGGGATATCAAAATTAAGGAGCTAGGCTTTGATAGTACTGGCATTGTGGATCGTTATTATTTCCAAAGTCTTTACTTCAGAGATCGTAATGGAATTTTATTTGAAATGGCGACAGATGGACCAGGGTTTACCGTTGATTCGGCAGTAGAGGATCTTGGAAAAGAACTTGATCTTCCACCATTTTTAGAAGAAAGACGTGCAGAAATCGAAGCTATTTTAGAACCACTAGATTAAGGAGAGGTTTAATCATGGAAAAATACCGCATTGATCAATCGAAAGGCATCGAATTTGGCCTCTATTCATTAGGGGATCATATTCCAAATCCATTAACAGGTGGACGAATTTCAGCTCAGCAACGAATCCAAGAGCTAGTTGAAGCAAGTCAGCTTGCAGAACAAGCAGGTATTGATGTGTTTGGTGTGGGAGAAAGTCACCAATCGTACTTTACTACACAGGCACACACGGTTGTTTTAGGAGCGATCGCACAAGCTACATCAAAAATTAAATTAACAAGCTCCGCGACAGTACTAAGTGTTTCTGATCCGGTACGTGTATATGAAGATTTTGCAACGATTGATTTAATTTCAGATGGACGTGCAGAAATAGTCGCAGGGCGTGGCTCTCGAGTTGGTGCATATCAATTACTAGGCGTTGATTTAAAGGATTACGAAGACATTTTTGAAGAAAAATTAGAGTTACTGAAAAAAATAAATGACAACGAACTGGTCACTTGGGAAGGACAATTCCGTGCACCACTTCATAATGCGCAAATTTTGCCACAACCTAAAAATGGCTCGTTACCAATTTGGCGAGCTGTCGGCGGACCACCTGCAAGTGCCATTAAAGCAGGTTATATGGGCATTCCGATGATGCTAACGACATTAGGTGGTCCTGCAGTTAACTTTAAGCCATCAGTAGATGCCTACAGAGAAGCAGCAGAGAGAAGTGGCTTTGATCCGCAAGAGTTACCGATTGCTACAGCAAGCCTATTTTATGTTGCTGATACGACACAAGAGGCACTAGAAGGGATGTACCCACATTTAAATGGTGGATTCCAAGCAATTCGTGGCGCCGGTTATCCAAAGCAACAATTGGCGCAAGCGCCGGATACACGAGACGCCTTAATGGTCGGAAGTAAGGAGCAAATTATTGAAAAATTACTATATCAATACGAGCTCTATGGCATGCAACGATTTATGGCACAAATTGATTTTGGTGGTGTGCCGTTCGATAAATTAATGAAGAACATAGAAATTATAGGGAACGATATTCTACCTGCGATCAAAAAATATACCGCGAAATAAGGAGAGTAACAGATAGAAGATAGCCCGACGCCCCCAATAAAGCGCCCAGCCGGAACGGAGATCAACCCCTCGTTTTGTCGGAGGGTCATACTTTATGACGCTGCATGAGATTAAATCTTATGCAGCGTTTTTGTTAATGTTTAGTTTTGGTTGGACCACTTGAACCATCGAGCATGACCATCAGGGCGTTCCATTATTCGTATAGATTCTATTTCCCCTTGATCAATAAAATCTTGATGTAGTTGCATATCAAATAAATTGTTATAACAATGGTAAAGAGATCGTTCCATACTGATCTCTTTTAATTGCTCCATTAATTCAAGGCGTAACTCCATTGGGATTTGATTGGCCACATGTGTATGGTAAACAACTAATATCGCATCTTCATTAATATCTCTACTAATCTCTTTTATAAGTTTAATGGCATCTCCTTTTATCAGTTGTAAATCGAGCTCTTTTAAAATAGGGAGCGCTTGATTTAACAAAAGTCTTCGTTCTTGATGCTCTGGCCAAATTAATGCTTGGAGCCATTGGAGCTCTTCCTCATTATGAATATCAATAGGATTTAAATCGATGCCCACTCGCTGACAAACAACGGGAGCATTTGTAATGGAAGCTGGGAGCGGTTGTCCTTGATTTTCTGAGGACAAAACAAAATCGCTATTAGAATTGTTTATATGAAGCTGTTGATTATAACAGTAATTGTATTGATCCATTCCAAGTTGAAGCCCTGCACTTGCTCCGATTTCAATGAAGGCTAATGGTTTTTGGTGGCGTTTATAAATTTCTGTCATCATCGGATAAAGGTAAGAACAACGGCGAATTTCATTAGTCTGAACAAGTTTTTCTTGAAATAAAGTCTTCAATTCTTCTAAATGGGATAAGACGAATGCTTTAAAAACTGGGTACACTTCATTTAATGCTTTGGGTGTTGACGTTAAAGATGGATAAAAATGAACTAAATCGTCCTTTGATGATGACAGCAAATACTGAACACCAGCTAATAATAAATTAGGTGCAGGTTGTCCTTGAGGTATAAATGTCGCAACTTTTAATAGTTCATCATCATTGGCAATCTTATTCGCTAAATGTTCATACAGTGGACTTGAGTTTGCACATTCATCTTTTGCAAAAGTACGAAATTGCTTACTTAATTTAGCTAACATACGATTCTCCCCTTTGTATAAAAGTAATCGATCTACTTTTAAGTTTATTATTATTGGATAATTTAGTAAATTAAATATAGTTAATGAAGTTGATTAAGAACATTAATGAAAGAGGTGACATTTTGGATTATAAATGGATACAGTCTTTTGTAGTAGCCGCAAAATCTTGTAATTTTCGAGTAGCCGCAGAAGAATTACATTTATCGCAGCCAAGTATTACAGTTCATATTCATCAGTTAGAACAATTTTTAAATGTCAAATTATTCAAACGTGAAAAGAATCGTGTGCAATTAACGGAGGCAGGGCACCTTTTTCTCATAGAAGCTCAGCAAATCATCCATCAATGGGATAAAAGTATTGAACGTTTCCAGTTAGCAACAAAGGGAATTGAAGAAAAGCTAATTATTGCAATGACCCCGTTAATGGTGGAAACAATATTGCCCCATGTTATCTATCAGTTTATCAATGAAAATCCTACCATTGAAATATCGATTCTAGTGGAGGAGTCAGCAAAAATTGAAGATTTAATAAATAGTGATAAGGCTCATATTGGTATTTCCTTATTGCCAACCCGTTATCGACATTGGCATCAAGAGCTTCTTGTAGAGAGTCCTTTAGAATTGGTTATTCCACTGGATGCTTTCGATGATGAGACAGGGGCTTATATTGATTATGAGGAATTATTTCAAACCTACACTTTATTTACACACCATCATCCAACTATTTGGGAGGATTTATTACATAAACTACAGGAAAAATATGTAGTGACCAAGCAAGTGTCCATATCCCAATCCTATGTGGTAAAGCGCTTGATAAAAGATGGATTAGGGATGTCATTTTTGCCACGGATGATTGTGAGAAGAGAGCGGATGGAAGGGCGGTTTAACATTGTTCCCTTCGAAGAAATAGCATTACCAAGTGTTCCTGTATATCTTTTTTATAAGGATTCAGTAGAAATTCCAGAAGAGTTACTATGTTTATTTCAGACGAGGGATTATTTGTAAAATTATTGTCATCTATTTCAACACAATTACTTATCGATCTCATAACTTTATTAATGTGGTCATATCAAAAGTAGGGAAGTCGTTAGTAAAACTTATGCTATGTAAGTTGATTGGAGTGAAGACTGAACGCCCCCTTGGGGATTAGCAATAGAGGAACGAAGGCTAAAAGCATCACGTCCTGTGATAACGCCTTCGTGACCAACATCGATGCGGCTCATCGGACGCCCCCAGGAAAGCGCCCAGTCGGAGTGGAAATCAACCCATGTTATGATGATAGCTATTAAAATTAATTAATGTTGAACGACATAAAGTTTTATATAATATTAATAGGAATATTTTAACAAAGGTGTGATTGTATTGAGAATTTTAATGGCTGAGGATCATGAAGATGTAAATGCAATGTTAACAGAATTGTTTGAGCAAGCAGATTATCAGGTGACAAGTGTGATGGATGGTATAGAAGGTCACCGGGCATTTCTGCAAAATGAGTTTGATATAGTGCTTCTTGATATTATGCTTCCCTATAAAAGTGGGGATGAATTACTAAAAGAAATTCGCGCTATTTCGGATGTACCTGTTGTTATGATTTCAGCAAAAGATTTAGTGTCGACAAAAATTGATTTGCTTCGTTTAGGAGCGGACGATTATATTACGAAACCTTTTGACCTTGGTGAGGTTCTTGCCCGTATTGAATCCATATTACGTCGTGTTAAAAAACAAGCTACACCAATGAAGCAGCTACAATACAAGGATATAGTACTGGATGATGTCGCTAAGCGAGTTACAGTGAGTGGTGAAGAGGTCTTGCTAACTGCAAAGGAATATTTACTGTTTGAACTGTTTATGACAAACCAAGAGAAAGTATTCACGAAAGCAAATTTATATGAATCCATTTGGCAGGAAGAATATTTAGGGGATGAACATATTATTAAAATCCATATTAGTAATCTTCGACATAAATTAAAGACAAAAAATCCACAAGCGGATTATATCGAGACGCTTCGAGGACTTGGATATCGTTTACGTCCATAAATTATCCGTAATCTATACGCCATCTTTACTTTATCTATACCTTTCATGAGTAATCTATGAATATGAAAGGGAGGTGCTTACTATGGGTGAAACCATATTAAAAACGAATCAATTAACAAAAACATATAAAAAGCAAACAGTGCTTCACGACGTATCAATCGAATTAAAAGAAGGACGTATTTATGGGCTTATTGGTGAAAATGGTGCGGGAAAATCAACCTTAATGAAGATTATTTCAGGGATTAGTTTTCAAACAGAAGGTTCATTTGAGTTATTTGGAAAATCATCTGGAAAGGAAATACAGCAGCAACGAAAACGTATTGCCAGCATGATTGAACAACCAGCGATTAGTCCTGATATGACTGCAAAAGGTAACCTTAAATATCATCGTTTAATGCGAGGGATTCCGAATGAGGAGCTTGAGGATGAGATATTGCAATTGGTTGGATTGACGAGTACAAACCATAAGAAAGCTAAGCATTTTTCACTAGGGATGAAACAACGTTTAGGCATTGCCATTGCGTTATTAACTAACCCAGAGCTATTGATTTTAGATGAGCCAGTGAATGGGTTAGATCCTATAGGTGTTGTAGAAATTCGTGAGCTTTTAACACGTCTTTGTGAAGAGCGACAGATGACGATTTTAATTTCGAGTCATAATTTACCAGAACTTTATCAAACAACAACTGATTATATCATTATTCATAAAGGGAAAATTATGAAACAAATGACTCAACAACAGCTCGACGAAGAATGTAGACATTATATTCGCATTGGTTGTACAGCTCCCGAACAATGTGCACATGTATTAGAGACAATTCTTAAAACACAAAACTTTCAAGTCATGCCAAATAAAACGATTAAATTGTACGATTTCTTAGAAGATCTTGGAGATGTATCAACCGCATTATTTGAAAATGGGGTAACACTTACGGAATTTAGTATACAAGGAGATACATTAGAGAACTACTTCCTTACGTTAATTGGAGGTGAGCGACTTGTTTAATTTAGTACGTGCTTACCTCTATAAAACAACTAAATCCAAAATATTTTGGGTCTTACTGGCTCTTACAACATGTTCTGCAATAGCAATGTTTAGTATTGCCTATGGGATCGGCAATAACTCACTAAATGAAAGCATCAGTAACGTTGGATTTTTATTATCTGATATGAATACGATGTCAATAGTAGGCGCAGTACTTGCCACTACACTTATTTGTTCAGACTTTGACACAAAAAATATCCATCATCCTATTATAAGCGGGTTTGCAAGAATCCAAATTGTCATAAGTAAAGCGATTGTTTTCTGGATATTACTTATTGTTCTTGTAAGTCCGTATATCATCGTGACTATAATTGGTTTATCAACGGGCAGCACGTTTAGCATGGGTGGGAAAGCAGCAGGTTTTTTAAGCATTCTAACTTTGCCTACTAGTGGTACCTTTGGCGAATATTTAACAATAATGAGCGCAATGACAATGGTCTATCTTGCCCAGTTAACGACCTGTATTTTACTTGCTTTTGCCTTAAGAAAATCGGTGCTTGTAGTAGCTGCGTATTACATGATGTCCATGTTCTTTGGGCAGGTAGCGAGTTTCCAAGATTCATTTGAGATTATAGATAAAGTATTATCCTTCACACCATATTCAGCGGAGTATATTACGCTTAATTTAAGCATGAGTAAAGGTGATATAATTTCGGCCGTTTCCATTTGTGTCATCTTTATAGTAGTAATTATATATTTAACATTCATGATATTTAGAAAAGCAGAAATCAGGTAAGGGGATGTAGGGAATGTGGGTTGTGGCAATTGTAGTCATTGTAGGATTACTGTTTTATATTTTTTATATACAAAGGCAACTACGATTGATGAACGTACAATTGTCACAACGTCTACATGAGCAATATACGCAACCAATTAGCGTAGAGCTATTAAACAAAGAAATAAATCAACTAGTGGCAAATATAAATCGCATATTAATAGAATCACAAAAATCAAAGTCGTATATTAAACGGGAAGAAAAATACTACAAGGAAATGATTTCAAACATTTCTCATGATTTTCGTACGCCGCTAACTGCGATAAAGGGCTATCAACAAATGCTTTTAAAAGAATCCTTAACAGAAAAGCAGCTTGCAAAGCTTGAAGTCGCACAACAACATGTTGGAAGACTAGAGCAATTATTAGAAACATTTTTTGAATATTCCTATTTGCATAGTAATGAAGATCAACCCAAAAAAGATCGTATTAATATATCAAATATAGTATTTGAAGAGATTGCTGGTGCCTTTGCACAATTTGAACAAAAAGGAATAGCCGTCAACTTGCCTAATTTTGAGCCGCTCATTATTAACTCTGACGAAGAAATGCTTTTACGCATTGTGCAAAACTTAGTACGAAATAGTATCATGCATGCGCAAGGTGATGTAACTATAAAGATGTGGCTAGAAGAGGAACATGCATATATCTATTTTCAAAATCCGATTGACGAAAATATTCAACTAAATCCTAACCAGCTTTTTGATCGATTTTATACAACAGACAATTCCAGGCGTAATAACACAGGTCTAGGGCTAGCTATCGTCAAGCTGTTAGCTGAAAAATTAGGTGGAAGTGCAACGGCCAAAATAGAAGATGGAATGATTGAGTTTTTAGTGTGTTTAAAAAAGAATTTGTAATATTAGTAGCCAAGAAGGTTATTGTATCTTGGCTATAACAATACATAAAACGTTTACATCGAACATCTAAAATATTTATGCTTTAGGGAACTTGGATATGGCCTAAACTTAGTGAAAAAAAACAAGGTGACTACAATTTAGTCACCCTTGTTTTTAACATATTAGTAGATTAAATTGTAAGCTTTCTCAAAGAAACAATCGAATTCTCGTAAATTATCGTTAATACCAATGTCTGCGTAATCGGTATGACTAGCAACTTCTCTTGAAGCAGCTAAAGCAATTTTTCCAGCAAGTGTAGTACCAATAATTATTTGAACGACTTTGTTATTAATCACTGTATCTAATACTTCAGGTGTTTATTTTTAGTTAATTCCCTTGACTATAACGCTACGTCATAGTGCATAATTTTAACTATATTAAATAAGGGAGTGAAAGAAATGAATATAAAATCCTTGCGGTCAGATAAAATATATCGAAAAATTTTACAAGCTCCAAAAGCGGAAAGGGTTGAGTTATACAGACAAGAAATGTTGGCCCCGTTTATGGGGAAATGGGAAATTCAACATGTTCCTTTTAAAGCTGAGGAGCCAAATGGTTTTGATGTTATTACATTGAATAATATAATGAGCATTTCTCCTAATCAGATTTCAAATGAGATTACACCTGAATTAGAATTGATTTCTTCTGATTCTTTTTGGTCTGAGTGTAAAGAAGCTGTTAGGAAAAGCCTTCATTTATTTAGAGAGCATGATGTGAACCCTCGTGTAGCCGATTACTTATTTACGATTCTATTAGGGGATCCAAATAGCCCTTCATTAATGTTAAATGAAGGATATAGTGGTGATGGAGGTATCCCTGGCTATATATTGTGTACACTTGTGCCAAATGAGTACACAATACCTCGAATGAAAGCTGCTTTAGCACATGAATGTAATCATAATGTTCGATATCAATTTATTCAGTGGGACCATACTGTTACTTTGGGTGAATTAATTGTTAGTGAAGGGTTAGCAGAAAACTTTGCTACTTCTATTTTTGGGGAAGATCTACTTGGTCCTTGGGTATCGAAAACAACTATGGAAATGCTTAATAGACATATTAAACCTGTGCTAAAGGAACTATTACAATTAACAGGATTTGATAAAATTGCACCGTATCTTTATGGTGACGAATTAGCAAAACTTCAAAACTATATGCCAGTCAATATGTCTTATGCTGCTGGTTATGCCTGTGGATACTATTTAATTAAATACTATTTAGAAAAAACAGGTAAAAATATCTTTGAAGCTACAATAACTCCTGCCAATCTAATATTAGATGAAATAAAAGGATTTTGGGATGAAGAAACAATTATTAACGGTTAAAGATATTGTCCAAATTACAGGCATAACAAAAAGAACCTTACAATATTATGATAAAATAAATTTATTAAAGCCAATTTACTTAACAGATAATGGTTATCGACTATATGATAGTAACAGTTTAGCAAAGCTTCAAACCATTCTATTTTTTAAGGAAATGGAATTTTCTCTAAAGGAAATTGCGGATGTTTTGAAACTTACGAGAGAAGAAAAGCAACAATTATTAAAGAAGCATAACCAAACTTTATTGTTAAAAAAACAACGTTTAGAAACAGTTATTATTGCGGTGGATGAGTATGTATCAGGAAAGGATATCTACAATTTAAATATTTTTAATAATTCATCCATTTTACCATTACAAGAACAATATGCTCATGAAGCGAAATTCATCTATGGAGAAACAGAAAAATACAAAAAATTTGAGGGGAAACTGAAAAAACTCTCTCCTAGTGAAAAAGCAAACTTATCTCATGAATTCGAACAAAAAATGGAAAGAGTATTTAGAAAAATTGCTTCCTATATTAATCAATCACCTACTTCCGATGAAGTACAGCAATTAATTGTAGAGTGGAAAAGTTATCTCGAACAATCTATTGTATGTGACTCTGAAATGTTGACATGTATTGCAAATACGTATAAATTTGATAATCGATTCAAAAATTATATAAATCAATTTAGTAATGAAGACTTAGCTGAATTTTTATATAACGCTATTATTCATTATATCAATCAACATAAGCATTAATTTCATACTTTTTAATACAACATATAAATAAAAGATGGTGTTAATTGAAATTTCACACCATCTTTTTAAATAACTTTATTTGCTTTTAAACAACTTTATTGTGGATGAGCTTAGAGTCGCTTCCTCTGCTAATGTTATTGCTGTCGCTCGTTTTCGCACAGATAAAACGTTGTTGCTGAAGTCATTTAATATGACACTGACACTTTAATATCATTGACTTAATAGAACAATATGAAAACAGCTTGTTAAAATAAATCAACAAGCTGTTTTTACATGTTGGTGAATAGCCACTATCCCGTTATTTTTACCAGCCTCGTACGTATTGCACTGGTGGTTGAACTTCTTCTCCTAACTCCTTGGCCGCATGAAGTGGCCAATAGGGTTCGCGAAGAAGAACACGTGCTAGCAAAATTAAGTCAGCACGGTTATTTTGTAAAATTTCCTCTGCTTGAATGGCTGTCGTAATAAGGCCGACCGCTCCAGTTGGAATATCAGCACCATGCTTAATCTCTTCAGCATGAGGCACTTGGTAGCCTGGAAAAACATTTATATGAGCTTGCACGACACCACCTGTAGAAACATCCACTAAATCGACACTCTGTGATTTCATCCAGCGACTGAAGACGATAAAGTCATCCATTGTTGTACCATCTTCTGCATAGTCTTCAGCGGAAACACGCACAAGCAAAGGACCTTCCCAAACACTACGAATAGCATCGATGACCTGGCGTAATAATCGATAACGATTTTCTTGAGAGCCACCGTATTGGTCATTGCGTTTATTCGTTGCTGGTGATAAAAATTCACTAATTAAATAGCCGTGTGCTCCATGGATTTCTAGAACGTCAAAGCCTGCTTTAGTTGCTCGAATAGCTGCTTGCTTAAATGCTTCTACAACATATTCAATGTCTTCTAATGTCATCTCTGTTGGTGTTTTATAAGCATCGCTAAATGCAATGGCTGATGGAGCAAATATTTCTCCATCTACAGTTGCTTTACGCCCAGCGTGTGCAAGCTGTATGCCGGTTTTTGCTCCGTATGCCTTCATTCCTTGAACTAATTGGCTTAAACCTTCTATATGAGCGTCATCCCAAATTCCGAGATCGTTACTAGATATACGACCTTCTGGTACAACACCAGTAGCTTCGACGATGATTAAACCAACTTGACCAGCAGCCCGTGTTGCATAATGTACTTGGTGGAAAGGTGTGACAAGTCCATCATCCTGCGCCGAGTACATACACATCGGTGCCATCACAACACGATTTTTTAAAGAGATAGTTTGTAATTGATAAGGTTCAAATAATTTAGTCAACAGAAAGCCCCCTAATCCCTAGTGATATACTCTATCCCGCATTAACGGGCAGTAATACTCCCACCTCAAAATTTTGGCAAAAGCAAAGAAGTTAGATGGGAGATAAACTGCCCGTAAAAGCCCGATTCGTTCAACTAATAATCAGTGGGGGATGAAGAAAACCCCCACTGATTAAAGTTTCACTTTATTTTGCACCCATTATTTACTATTTGCAAGTGAACGGGATCGAGCTTCTGCTTCTTTAATACATGCTTCTATAGCTTCATTAAATTGATATTGTTCAAGGGCCTTTATTCCAGCTTCTGTTGTACCGCCAGGGCTTGTTACTTTACGGCGTAATA
This sequence comes from Lysinibacillus sp. NPDC056232, assembly GCF_042267565.1. Lineage (NCBI taxonomy): Bacteria > Bacillati > Bacillota > Bacilli > Caryophanales > Bacillaceae > Lysinibacillus > Lysinibacillus sp. NPDC056232. The sequence continues at coordinate 75,409 of NZ_JBHJTF010000003.1, forward strand.
CATCAGGCTCTTCGACGGTTTGCTTTAGCATTTCCGCAGTACCAGCTAGTGTTTGCGTCATTAATAGTCGTACTGTTTCCTTTGAGAGACCGACCTTTGTACCTACCCGTTCAAATGCCTCCATTAAATAATAAATATAAGCTGGGCCACTCCCTGAAAGTGCAGTTACAGCATGTAATTGATCCTCATCCACCTCAATTACTGAACCAACCGCCTCTAATAGCTGTAAGAAAATGGAGCGCTGTTCTGCAGTCACTTTGTCATTAAAGGCAATTCCACTTGCAGACATCCCAATAGTAGCAGAAGTGTTAGGCATAACGCGTGCGACTGGGCGAGCACCTAAATGTTCTATAATAGTAGTAATAGCGATACCGGCTAAAATAGAAAGAACGGCTGAGTGCTCTGCAATTTTAGGCTTTAACTCACGCATCGCTGTAACGGCATCTTTAGGCTTCATCGCTAAAATGATTAAATCAGCGTGCTGATAAATATCATGGTCAATATTGCAATTTACACCATATGTGTCGTGTAAAAAATGTAAGCGGTCTTTGTCTGAGCGGTTGGTGACGTAAATTTCTTGCGCTGTAAATACTTTTTCTTTAATCCATCCCTGAATCAATGCCTCTGCCATAGAGCCTGCACCAATAAATAGTATTTTTTTCATGATAAAACCTCCAGTTCAAAATCAATTTCGCCTTGGCGTAATTGCGTCCGGATTTTGAATTGTGCTAGCACAATTCATTCCTTTGAAAATCCGTGACATCCGCCGGAGGCTTTATCTTCATTCAGCTGTCGCTACGCTTTCGCTACTAAAACATTTGCTGAATGAAGATAAAAAAGCGCTCTCGTCCTTATAAAGAAGGACGAAAACGCTGTAGTTTCCGCGGTACCACCTTTGTTTGCCAATTGGCACAACTCATAGCCCTTTTATCGCAAGGGAAACGGTTATGTTTTCATAACTGCTCAGAAGTAGGTTCGGTAATGGGAGTGGGTGATGTTACTTTCAGCAAATGTAACACTCTCTATGACACCTTCACCAACTACGTACTTGGCTTCATCAACGCATAAAAATAATTAGATTATTCAAAATTATATTGATAATACGTCAACCTGTCAACTGGAGGGTGACGAAAAGAAGAAAAACTTGTAAAATAGAATGAATCGGTATTCACTAGTTGCATAAAAGGGGGAAACAGCTTTTGTCTATATACAAAATAGAAATACCAACACCCTATGACGTAGGAGATGTAAATGCATTTGTTGTCAAAGGCGATGCGTTGACAATTTTTGATGTTGGTCCTAAAACAACGGAAGCCTATGACGCGCTAAAATGGGGTATTCGCGCAGCGGGCTTTGATATGAGAGATATTGAACAGGTTGTATTAACCCATCATCACCCAGATCATGCAGGTTGGGTGGATGCCTTTCCAAACGCAGAAATTTTAGGGCATGCCTATAACGATAAATGGCTTCGTCATGACGAGGATTTTTTACGTTACCATGTGCAGTTTTACAGTGAACGTTTATTTGAGCACGGTGTTCCTCAAGAATATATCCAGCCGAGTGTACATGTCCGCCGTGAAATAGAGCTTGTAGGCGAACGACCATTAACACAAATTCTTAACGATGGGGATGAAGTGCCAGGACATCCTGGATTAAAGGCTATTGAAACATTAGGACACGCACAAAGTCACTTAATCTTCTGGGATGAAAAAACTCATCATGTTATCGGTGGAGATTTATTGCTTGAAAAAATAACGCCAAACCCGTTAATTGAGCCACCACTAGACCGTGCATTAGGACGTACGAAATCGTTACTACAATATAATGAATCGCTAGAAATATTACGACGATTACCAGTTAAAACAATGTATACAGGACATGGTGCAGAGTTGCAGAATATTCCTGATTTAATTAATAAACGATTACAACGCCAGCATCAGCAAGCTTTGAAGGTTTGCGAATTATTTGGTGATGAATCATTAACTGCTGTACAAGTAACGAAGCGTTTTTACCCAGCAGTTTTTCAACGTCAGCTTGGTCTGACACTGTCTAAAACGCTCGGTTATTTAGATTACTTAGAGGCCAACAATTTGATTACATCTACAAAAACGGAAGAAGGTATTTTTTTATTTCATAGAAAGTAGGTGTAAACATGAGCGTGAATAAAAAGACTATCTTCGTGACAGGTGCAACAAGTGGTGTTGGACTGAAAATTACAGAATTATTAGTAGCACAAGGTCATACGGTTTATGCGACAGGACGCAATACAGTCGCATTGAAAGCATTAGAGCGCGTGGGCGCAAATGTGATCCAAGCAGATTTAGCGAATGTAGCTACAATAGATGAAGTATGTGCTCAGCTACCGCCTCTTGATGTAGCTATTCTATCTGCCGGGGTAGGTAAATTTGGTATGGCACCTGACTTATCAGATGAAGCTATTAGACAAATGGTTGAGTTAAATGTCAATGTACCGATATATTTAGCAAAACGTTTAGCAGCGCCTATGATACAACGTCAACAAGGTCAGCTCATCTTTATCGGCTCACAGGCAGGAAAGGTAGCGACACCGAAGGCAAGTGTTTATGCTGCTACAAAGCACGCAATTGTCGGTTTTACGAATGGACTTCGCATGGAACTGGCTCCGTATAATGTGAAAGTCACTGCGATACATCCAGGTCCAATTGATACACCATTTCTAGACAAGGCGAGTGATGAAAGTGGCTATCGCGAGTCTTTAGGAAGATTTTTATTAACAGCTGAAGAAGTGGCACAAGCTACGATAAATACAATCGAGCGTCCTGTCCGAGAGGTTAATTTACCACGGATCATGGGGTTAACAAGCAAGCTATATGCAATGGCACCTGCAACCGTTGAGTTTTTAGGCAAATCATTTTTTAATAAAAAATAGGTAATCAACTGTAAATATACTCGAGTAAAAATCGAGTGTGTTTACAGTTTTTTTATGTTAGGAATGATATCTGTTAAAACGCTTGTCATTTGCTCATCGGACGCCCCCAGGAAAGCGCCCATCAGACTCCTTGTCTTGTAGAAGAGCCATTTACTATCCTAAAATTTATACTATATACATTCATGTAGCGAGTAAAAAATCGTTTTTTCGAGTAAAAATATTCATAGTTTGTACAAGCGCTTAAAGTGTTAGAATGACACACTTTTTACAATAAACATAAAAGTCTATTAATTTATAAAAATACACTTGTTTTTATTTTTATAACATGATACTATTCGTGTATAAACTTTTAGTTGAATGTATAAACATACATATCTTATAGATTAATTGGAGGCGCATTTTTTATGGCAAATAAAAAAGTAGTATTAGCATATTCAGGAGGTCTTGATACTTCTGTAGCAATTCCGTGGTTAAAAGAACAAGGTTGGGACGTTATTGCAGTGTGCCTTGACGTTGGTGAAGGTAAGGACCTTGAATTCGTAAAAAATAAAGCTCTTCAAGTAGGAGCAATTGAATCATATATGGTAGATGCGAAGGATGAGTTTGCGGAAGAATATGCATTAATCTCATTACAAGCTCATACTTGGTACGAACAAAAATATCCATTAGTATCTGCGCTTTCTCGTCCATTAATTTCAAAAAAATTAGTGGAAATTGCAAATCAAGTAAGTGCGGACGCAGTAGCTCATGGTTGCACAGGTAAAGGGAATGACCAAGTTCGTTTCGAAGTTTCCATCAAAGCTTTAAATCCAGATTTAGAGGTATTAGCGCCTGTACGTGAGTGGGGCTGGAGCCGTGATGAGGAAATCGAATATGCCATGAAACATGATGTACCGATTCCTGCAACATTAGATTCACCATTCTCTATCGACCAAAACTTATGGGGCCGTGCAAATGAAGCGGGCGTAATGGAAGATCCATGGGTATCTCCACCAGAAGAAGCATATGGTTTAACAGTTTCTGTGGAAAACGCTCCAGACGAAGCGGAATACGTAGAACTTGAATTCGTTGCTGGTAAGCCAGTAGCTTTAAACGGAAAAGAAATGAAGCTTGCTGATTTAATCCAAGAGCTAAATGCAGTAGCTGGTGCACACGGTGTTGGTCGTATCGATCACGTAGAAAACCGATTAGTTGGTATTAAATCCCGTGAAGTATATGAAATTCCAGGAGCAAAAGTGTTATTAACAGCACATAAAGAGCTAGAAGACTTAACGCTTGTAAAAGAGTTAGCACACTTCAAGCCAGTCATTGAGAAAAAATTATCTGAATTAATTTATGATGGTTTATGGTTCTCACCATTACGTGTAGCACTGGAATCATTCCTTGCTGAATCACAAAAATTTGTGAACGGAACTGTACGTGTGAAGCTTTACAAAGGTCATGCAATTGTGGAAGGACGTAAATCTCCAAATTCACTTTATAGTGAAAAGCTTGCAACTTACTCTAAAGAAGACCAATTCAACCATGCTTCAGCAGTAGGCTTCATCGAATTATGGGGTCTGCCAACAGTGGTTAACTCTTCAGTAAATAAATAAAAACTAATTTTGACAAACAAGGTGTAGGATAGCTTTGTGCTATGCTGCACCTTTTCAAAAAGAAATGAAGGAAAAGGTGAGCTGTTATGACAAAACTTTGGGGCGGACGTTTCCAAAAATCAGCAGAAGCATGGGTGGACGAGTTCGGCGCATCGATTGGCTTTGACCAACAGCTTGTTCTAGAAGACCTTGAAGGTAGCGTAGCACATGTTACGATGCTTGGCGCAACAGGAATTTTACCAGCAGCTGACGTAGAGGCAATTCTCGGTGGACTTGCACAATTACAAGAAAAAGCAATTGCAGGGGAGCTTGAATTTACAGTTGCTAATGAAGATATTCACTTGAATTTGGAAAAAATGCTCATTGATTTAATTGGTCCTGTCGGTGGTAAGCTTCACACAGGCCGTAGCCGAAATGACCAAGTAGCAACGGATATGCATATTTTCTTGAAAAAACGTGTGAAGGAAGCAATCGGTTTAATAGAGACATTCCAAAAGACATTGCTAGAAAAAGCTGAGGAGCATGTGGAAACAATTGCACCAGGCTATACACATTTGCAACGTGCACAACCAATCTCATTTGCGCATCACTTAATGGCTTATTTCTGGATGTTAGAGCGTGATAAACAACGCTTTACGGAGTCACTTAAACGTATCGATATTTTGCCTTTAGGTGCAGGTGCCATGGCGGGGACAACTTTTCCAATCGACCGCTTAAAATCCGCGGAGCTTCTAGGCTTTAGCGAGATTTATGCAAACTCTATGGATGCAGTAAGTGATCGTGATTTTATCGTTGAATTTTTAAGTAATTCATCATTATTAATGGCGCATCTATCTCGCTTTGCCGAGGAAATTATTTTGTGGTCGACAGATGAATTCAAATTTATCGAACTAGATGATGCCTTCTCAACAGGTTCTTCTATTATGCCACAAAAGAAAAACCCTGATATGGCGGAGTTAATCCGTGGAAAAACGGGACGTGTTTATGGTAACTTAATGGGCTTATTAACAGTTCTTAAAGGAACACCGTTAACATACAACAAAGATATGCAGGAAGATAAGGAAGGTATGTTCGATACAGTCCATACAATTCTTGGTTCTCTAAAAATCTTTGAAGGTATGATTCGCACAATGACTGTCAATACAGAGCGTTTGCACCAGGCAGTACACTCTGACTTCTCCAACGCTACGGAGCTTGCAGATTATCTAGCAACAAAAGGTATGCCTTTCCGTGAAGCACATGAAGTGACAGGAAAACTTGTATTCACATGTATTCAAAAGGGCATCTACTTATTAGATTTACCGCTTGAAGACATGAAAAAAGAAAGTGAGCTTATCGAAGCAGATATTTACGATGTATTAGCACCTGAAGCTGCCGTTCGTCGTCGTCATTCATTAGGTGGAACAGGATTTGATCAAGTAATCATCCAAATCGAAAAGGCAAAATCTTGTCTTGCGTAACAATTATTTTAGCGTGCATGTCCTTGTGACTTTGCATAGATATTCATTAAAGCTGTCCAGTGAGGCACTATGATAAAACATTTCCTTTTTCGTTAGAGCCAGAGGGTGAAATGAAAAAGAGCCCCTTACATAGGTGAAGGACAATCCCCAATTCTGGAGACGCGGAATTGGGGTTTTTGTGTAATGAAATAATAATGGGAGGGATTTTCAATGAATGAGCGTTTTACAAAGGGGATCGAAACAATAAAGCAGTATGTGACAAAGGAAGAAGCGGCAAGAATGATTGAGGCGGATGCACTAGCTGACATCGCACCAGATTTACGCAAAATGATTATTGAATTTGCCTATGGTGATGTTTATTCACGACCAGGGCTAGAGGCAAAAAGCCGTGCACTTGTTGTCATTACAGCAGTAGTAACGCAAGGTGCTGCCCCACAAACAAAAACACATATTAAACGTGGTTTACATGCAGGTTTGACTCAAACAGAAATTGTGGAAGCACTATTGCAATTAGTGCCATACATCGGTTTTCCGCGTGTGCAAAATGCTTTAACTATAGCGCAACAGGTTTTTAATGAAGAAGCGTAAAATTTCCTTGGCGTTTCAAGCTATATGAAGGCACTTTAATAAAAATGAGCACCACATGAATAAACATTTATGAAACGGTTCATATTAAGAACGGAACCACTTATTAATCTAATGTGATTAGGAGGATGTAGAATGAGTAGTCAAACACCCAAAGACCAGGAATCTCAGGAAAGTCCGCCACAACTGTATAGGGTGAGCTTTTAAAATCTTAAGGAATAGGTAAGGCAGAGGATATTCTGTTTTGCTGTATCTTAAGAAGAAGCAAAAACCGATACAGATACAATCAAATAGAAATAAGTGTTCTTGGGTCCAGAATTTTTCTGGATCCTTTTTTTATTTTGTATTCATTGACCTAAAGCCCGATTGGTGAATACAATCAGCAGGGAAAGAAACCCCGCTGATTAAGTTTTACTTTATCCCGCATTAACGGGCAGTAGAACTCCCACTTTAAAGTTCAACGCAAGAAAAGAAGTAAGGTATGAGATTAACTGCCCATAAAAGCCCGATTGGTGAAGACTAATAATCAGTGGGGGAAAGAAACCCCACTGATTAAATTTCACTTTATAGAAAAAATTGACTCTTTCAGAAAACTGTATTACTCTGTGTATGACAGATTTCTGTTTGGTGATAAGCGGTACAGATGGGAGGGGTAAGATGAATATTCATTTAGACCCAAGCAGTGAATTACAGCTCTACAAACAGTTAGCAAATCAGTTAATTGAGTTAATTGCTAAGGGAGAGCTGAAAAATGGTGATACATTACCCTCAGTTCGTTCAATGGCTACGGATTTAGGTATTAATGTCAGTACGGTAAGTAAAAGCTATCATGAACTTGAAGAAAAAGGGTTAATCGAATTAAAGCCGAAAGCAAAGGCTATCATTATCGGTGGTCAAAAAAAAGAGCTGGAAGAGACGGAAGTTGAAAAAGTAGAACATGCTTTAAAGCCAATTATGGCTGAGGCATTTGCACGTGGTCTCGAAAAAGATCAGATGACAAGTTTGTTTCATCGAATTTTAAAACAATGGAAGTAGGGGGAATATGCTTATTATAGTAAGCATTTTTATCTTCGTAGGAGTACTGGAAACAATAACACCATATTTAACGAGAAAAACATCAGTGTTTGGCGTTTCAATTCCGGAGCCCTATGTGCAGCATCAGCAATTACGAATATTTAAAAAGCATTACAGTATGTTGGTAGGGAGCATAGCAGCTGCATTTCTTTTAGGCCAAATTTTACTACTATTGACGTCCATTCAAGAAGAGCAATTTGTTTTATTATCCTTTATCTTGCTATATGTCGTGCTTCTTATATCAGCTGGACTTTATATGTATTATCATATAAAAACAAAAAAATTAAAAAAGCAAGAAAATTGGGAAGCACATGTAAAAACCGTTTATGTGATGGATTTATCTATACGAGATCGAGATGAAGTACTTTCACCTACATTTTTTGCATTACCAATTATTATCACTTTAGCATTGATTACTTTTACCTATATGAATTACAATTCCATCCCAGATGTATTTGCTACCCATTGGAATGCAGCAGGTGAGGTAGACGGTTGGACTGAAAAAACATGGCTATCAGTTATTGTAATGCCGCTTATTTTACTAGGGACACAAATTAGCTTTTTCATCATAAGTATAGGTATGAAAAGTGCCAAAATACAATTGAGCGCACAGGCGAAAACAGCTTCGGCCAATAGAGAGCTTACACAGCGTAAATATGGCAGCTGGTACTTAGCGGCGATTAATTATAGTATGACCATTCTTCTTGTTGTTTTACATTACACGACAGTGATATAAAAAAATCAAACAGCTTCTTCCCTCTTTTTATCGTTTTTATGATCGTCTCTTTAGGGGGACTTATCCTCTTCATTTGGAAGTTAAGTAAAAATAATGAGCGCTTTGATGATTTACATACAAACGAAACAGCTGCAGCCGATGATCGATACTGGAAATGGGGTATTGTTTACATCAATAAAAATGATCCTTCACTAATAGTGCAAAAGAAATACGGCGTTGGTTGGACTGTGAATTTAGCGAATAAATGGAGCTATATCATTTTACTTGTCATATTTTTACCAATCTTGTTAGTCATTTTCATGTAGAGGGAGAGATTTTGTGAAAAAACTATTATTTTTATGCTGTGCACTCTTATTATTAGCAGCATGCGCTCAAAAGGAAGACAATACAAAAGGTAAAGAGACAAAGGAGGACAATAAAATGAATGAACAGCTAGTAGGAAAATGGGAAGGAAATATTGAAACGCCAAACGGAGCACTTCCAATTATCGTTGATTTGCAGAAAGATAGTGGGACATTATCAGTACCGGCACAAGGATTATCCAATTATCCATTCAAAAGCATTAAATATGATGGTGATCAAGTGAATGTTTCAATCAATTTAAATGGCTCGGCAGTTGAAATTAACGGAACATTAAAAGATGGGCAAATTGAAGCAACGTTTCAACAAAATGGTGGCAAATTCCCACTTGTCTTAAAACCATTCAAAGAACAACCAGAACAACCAGTTACGTATGAAACGTTAAAGATTCCCGTTAAAGATGGTGAGTTAACAGTGGCTCTTCAAAAGGCTAGTAAGGAGCCATCTCCAGTTACACTTATTATAGCAGGCTCTGGCCCAACTGATAAGAATGGAAATTCAGCTATAGCTGGTAAAAATGACAGCTTAAAAATGATTGCGGAAGGGTTAGCAAAAGACGGTATTGCAACTGTTCGCTATGATAAACGTGGACTTGGCGATAATCAATCCCTTTTAACAAAGGAAGAGGATATCACGATTGACCAATACGTAGATGACGCAGTTCAAGTAATTAATACCCTATTAGCCAATAAAGCGTATTCAAGCGTTCATATTATTGGACATAGCGAAGGCTCACTAATTGGTTTACTAGCAGCACAAAAAGCAAATGTAGAGTCCTTTGTTTCTATCGCAGGTGCTGGAAGACCGGCAGATGAAATTTTGTTAGAGCAATTAAAAGGTCAATTATCTCCAGAGCTTCTAAAAGAATCAACAGATGCACTTGCATCCTTGAAAAAAGGAGAGCTAGTGAAGAACGTTTCTCCAGATTTACAATCACTCTTCCGTTCTTCCGTTCAACCGTATATGATTTCATGGTTAAAATATAACCCTGCAAGTGAGTTAGCAAAAGTGAATAGCCGAGTTTTAATTCTTCAAGGAACAACCGACTTACAAGTAGTTGCAACGGATGCGGAAGCGTTAAAGAAAGGCAAACCAGATGCCAAGCTGGAATATATGGAAGGAATGAATCATGTGTTAAAAAATGCTCCAGCAGATCGCGCGGAAAATTTAGCGACGTATTCAGACCCATCACTACCACTTCATAAAGAATTGCTGCCAGCCATTCAGCAATTTATTCTAAATGAAAAATAGAGACTAATCATCATGTATGCCATTGTTGGGTTCATCATAATGATTCCGTTCCTAATATTTGCAATTGTTTTATCACAAGGAAAAGGTGCATTTTTACTCGCGGGCTATAATACGATGTCCGACAGTGAGAAAGAAAAATATAACGAAAAAGCACTCGCGAAATTTGTGGGCAAAGTGATGTACGGCTACTGTTTTTGCTTACTATTATGGGCGCTGAATGAGCTATTCAAAACCGAATGGCTATTTATCATCGGGCTCGTCTCTTTATAGTTCTTACAATTTTTGTAGTTGTCTATCCAATACACGTAATCGCTTTAAAAAATAAAATTCTATATGGGTAAATTCATTGCCCACTTATTAGCAAGGCGAACCGAGCGAAATAGGCAGATACCCGCGCGAAATGGGAGAATACCCGCGGAAGCAGGGAGAATACCCGCGGAAGCAGGGAAAATACTCGCGGAAGCAGGGAAAATACCCGCGGAAGCAGGGAAAATACCCGCGGAAGCAGGGAAAATACCCGCGGAAGCAGAGTAAATACCCGCGGAAGCAAGGCGAATACCCGCGGAAGCAGGGGAAATATCCGCGGAAGCAAGGAAAATACCCGCGAAAGCAAGGTAAATACCCGCGGAAGCAGGGTAAATACTCGCGGAAGCAAGGCGAATACCCGCGAAAGAGGCAAATACCCGCGGAAGCAAGGTAAATACCCGCGGAAGCAGAAGAAATACCCGCGCGAAGAGGGAAAATACCCGCGGAAGCAAGGTATACCCGCGCGAAGAGGGAAAATACCCGCGAAAGCAAGGTAAATATCCGCGGAAGCAGAAGAAATACCCGCGCGAAGAGGGAAAATACCCGCGGAAGCAGGGGAAATACCCGCGGAAGCAGAGTAAATACCCGCGGAAGCAAGGTAAATACCCGCGGAAGCAGAAGAAATACCCGCGCGAAGAGGGAAAATACCCTCGGAAGCAGGGTAAATACTCGCGGAAGCAAGGCGAATACCCGCGGAAGCAGAAGAAATACCCGCGCGAAGAGGGAAAATACCCGCGGAAGCAGGGGAAATATCCGCGGAAGCAAGGTAAATACCCACGGGAACAAGTTAATGCTCATACGAAACAAATTAGTATATAATCAAAAGAAGTATGCTCAAATCAAAAAATGATGAGCATACTCTTTTGGTTTTTAGGCGTCCTTTCGCCTTTTGTATTTGGGCAAGTTGTCGTTGATATTTGTTAAAACGTATATCATGTTTATATGTTGATTAGAGTGAAAGCTAATTGTTGTGACATAGAGCAAGACGATTCATCGGACGCCTAAATCAACCTCACGTTATAGTGAAGCGCATTATATTGAAACAATTACTACAACTTTATCGTACAATAACTAAGCAAGGAGAGGTTTATTTTAATTCATTCAAAATGGAAGATATAGCATGATGAATCGAAATCAACTAAATTAAAAAGAAGGTGTCTTATGTATAGCATTGGGAAATTTTCGAACCTGTGTAATGTTCCTGTAAAAACTATTCGTTACTATAGCGATATTGGATTACTCGAACCATCTTTTATAGATGAAGTGACCGGCTATCGTTATTTTGATTACGATAAAATGAAAGAGCTAAATAAGATTCAGGTACTAAAAAATTGTCATTTTTCATTAAAAGAGATTGAACAGATAATGAAAGGAAAAAATGATCGGCAAGATTTAGAGCTAAGATTACATAAAAAAGTTCAGGAATTAGAGCATCAACAAGAAATAATTGCTGAACAAATTCAAAATATTGTCCAAGTGAAAAATTCTATTCAGAACGCTCAGACATTTAATCTAAAGCCAACATTATCAAGTTGTTATATAGAGGAACGACCAAAAATACAGGTGCTTGCCATCCGTGAAAAGATCAATATTATTGAAATGGATAGGCTAGTACGAAAATTATTTGAACGAATCTATGCATATCAATTAGAGATAGAAGGGAAGCTTACTGCAATTTTTCATCAACAGGACAGGAAGCAAAATATAGCGGATGTTGAACTACTGTTGCCAGTAAAAGCAACTCAACTGGCAGAGTATATTAAAGTAATACCAGAAGGCAGGTATGCTTGTATAAATATAAAGGGACCATATTCAGAGTTGAATTTTGGCTATAGTCGTTTGCAGGAATGGCTGACTGAACAATCCCTTCATGTAGAAGGATTGTTTATGGAGCAATACATAAAGGGGTTAATCCCAACTGAAGTAGCAAATCCAATTAATATTAGACCCAATATTGAGCTACATCCTAATGATTTTTTGACAAAAGTGTTTGTGAAAATAAGAAACTAGCTAAACTCTCCAGTAGATGGAGACTTTATTCTATATGTAGCAAGGGTAGAAATGTCTTGCAAGTACTATATGGAATGGAGTATATCAATGAAAACAAATACAGGACAGTTTGCATTTCTTCAAGGTAGTTCATACGAGATAGGACAACAACAAGCTCGGGAATTTCAAAAAAATCCTTTTGCGAAATCGCTATTCTTTACGGAAAAATTAACTTCGGACAACGCTTATTTTCAAATGAAGGCACAAATAGAGCAGTACTGTCCAGGTTTAAATAAAGAATTAGATGGTTTTGCGGAAGGCTTTGGCTATGAGCCCGAACAACTAAATTTTTATCAAAATGCGTGGTTAATTCCTGGAGGGTGTAGTTTAGGGGCTATTTTGCCAGGAAAAATGGCGGATGGTAAAACCTATGTCATAAGAAATTATGATCTTTCACCTAACATTTCAGATATGCGCTTATGTACAACAGTCGTCGAAGGGAAATATTCTCATACAGGATTTTCTGTTTCTACATTCGGTCGGAGCGAAGGCTTAAATGAGAAGGGGCTATGTGTTGCCTATGCATCGTGTGGCATGCCCATTGGCAAATATCCTGGTATGAGACCACCAGTAGTACCTGGATTACAGTTTATGGTTATTGTCAGAGCTCTATTAGAAAATTGTAAAAATGTAGAAGAGGCTATTTATATGGTTAATAATATGCCTGTAGGAACGAATATGAATCTACTTATAGCTGATGCAAATGGCGACGCAGCTATAATTGGAACATATGACGGAATAAAAGAAGTGAAACGTGCAGAATTAGATTATCTTATTGCCACTAACCATGGTCTATTTTCTACAATACAAAAAATGGAGCCTGGCAAGCTCGAGCATTCTCAAGTAAGATATGATATTTTAGAGGGGAAATTGATGGAAAGTGGCAAAAGATCTGTTAATGAAATACAAGAGCTTCTTTTAACAGAGTTTCCTAAAGGATTATCCGTCCATAATTACAATGAAAGCTTTGGAACAGTGCATTCAATTTTGTTTAACCTTACTGATTTGCAACTGGAATTTTCATTTGGCTCACCATTACAAAATGAAGTAAATAAGATAGACGTTGGCGAGAATTTTGTAAAAATACAAACACCTGTTGAATTTTATAATAAAAGCTATGGAACAGAATTTTGGAAAATAATAAAATCCTAAATATCAAAAAGACCTCTCACAGTGAGAGGTCTTTTGCATGTACCCGAAAGCCTCGGTGTTGCCAGTTACTAAAGCGTAATTAAATAGGAAAAATATATAGTGGTCATTTTTTTATAGTGAATTTTTTTAAGACATACTTGTTTAATAACTTAATTCGTTCGTTACTACTTGGATAAATTCATCTCGATGTTGTGATTCAAAAATAGTAACCCCTTTTTCTCTAGAAAGTTGTAGTAACTTTTGAATCTTAGCTTCATCTTTTTCCATAAAGGCTTTTTCTACATATTTTAAATCTTGCAAGATATGATGTATAAATGTATCCCCTTCTCTTTTAATATCTATAGCAATAAAGTCGAAAGATAATTTTGTTTTAGGTGGAGTAATAATTGTATCAAACAAATAGTTTAAAGCTTTAAAGGGGACATAAGGGATACCTTTTTTATATTCATATTTCTCAATAATTGGTAAAACCCTATCAATAAATTTTTGTATTTTATCAATATTGTAAAGCTTTGTATTTTCTAAATTATTCTTCTTAATAATTTGTTGTATTTTTTCATATTGATTTTGTTCTAACAGTTGTTTCATATATAAAAGTTCTTTTTTGAAGTTGGATCGTTCTTTTTTACTTAATTGTCGATGTTCAATAACAGCGTATTCGATTAGCTCCCATCCTATCTTTAAACCAAAATGAGGTTCTAAAAAATACTTAAGTTCTTCAAAATCGCGCACTTAGGTAACTCCCTTTAAATTAATATTATTTATCGTGCAGGAAAACAAGATAAAAATTTTTTGCCCTAACCGTTCATCAGACATCTTTAGTCAGAGCCATATTAAAATGGTATTCCTTTATCCTTACTAAATTTCCAACAATTATTTATTTTACATAAAAAATCATTATATAGAAACATATAATTTTATTTCATTTTTTTAAAAATAAAATGAACCTTTTCCAATTGCCGTTTGTATAGTCAGTGAACATAAAAATTAGGAGGGTTTATTTTGGAGCTTATTGTGAAGGATATTGTGAAAAAATATAATGGTGTGAACGTTTTGGATGGTGTGTCGGCCACATTTAAAATGGGGTATTGTTATTTATTATTAGGTCAGAATGGAGCGGGTAAATCTACTTTGTCAAAATGTATAGCTGGAGATGTAAAACCTGATGGAGGTACCATTGTATTCAATGAGACGTCTCAACATGTACAAGAGCAAGTTGCATTGCAGTACCAATTTTTTTCGAGTTATCAGCATCTTAAAATTCGTGAAGTAATGGCTCTTTTTACTACATTGACGAAAAATAAGGTTGATTTGGGAGAGCTATATGAAATATTAGGGTTACCGACTTATGACCACATCTTATTGAAAAATGCTTCAGGCGGTCAGAGAAAAGCAGTATCAATCTATCTATCTTTTTTATTAAATAAACCAATCATCATTTTAGATGAGCCGTTTGCTGATTTAGATTTAACGAAGAAAAAGCAATTGATGTTTTACTTACAAGATGAAATTCGTCAACGTAACAAAATGATTATCATTATTAGTCATGAAGTGGCAGGATTAGAGCCGTTATTTGATTATGTAGTGATCTTAAAAGACGGGAAACTCATTGAAAATAGCACACAGGATGAGCTCTATCAAAAATACACAGAGGCAAAATTACCAGGAATTGAAGGTCTCTACTATGAAGTGACAGGTCAAATTTTAGGAGGGAAAGCAGGATGATGAAGCAAATTGCACGCATGTATATGTTAGAAAATATTCGTAATCCAGGAATGGTTTTTGGAAATGTACTAACAGCCTTTATGTTAATGATTAGCTCAGTTATTTGTAAAAACATGACGAACGCAGAAGGAATGGATTTTGTGATTAAAGGTCAGTTTTTACCAATTTCAATTTTAATGTTAATTTTCTCATTTGCATTTTCTAGCGCTACTATATATTTGGCAGATATGAAGGCTAATAAAACGTTCCAATGGGTACAACGAACAGGCGTTAAGCCACACACTTACTATATTGGTATGGGAATAGGTGTCTTTACATTATTAAATGTATTTTTAGTGTTACTTCTCATTGGCTATTCCTTCATCATTGACATTTCACTTTCATCTTATTTTATGATTATTCTGATTAGTAATTTTGTTTTGCTGGCATTATATCCATTGAGTTTTATATTAGCAGGTCTATTTAAAAACGAGAAAGTAGCTCAAAGCATGCTAGTGCCGATTATGTTACTATTTATGTTTTCAATACAGATGACATCGTTGTTTTTAACGCTTGCGGAAAAAAATCCACAAGATTATTTTATTTTCCTAATCTGGAATCCGATGTTATATTTATTTGATAGCTTGCAAGTGTCTTTAAATGTATTGGACGAAACATGGCTCCCACAATATCAGTATTTTATGATTTTAACAGTTCTTAGCTTGGTGTTAGCAGCCATCGCTAAAAAAGTATATAACAGTAAGTAGGTGATTTTATGGGAATCGGATGGATTGTATCTTTTTTTATAGCTGGCTTTTGGATTATTATTACTTCCGTAATTACAATTCAGATGAATAAAAAATACATTGTTCGCGAAAATGGAAAAATTAATTATAAAAAAACAACAATTTATTTACGTTGGAATGTATTTGATACTTTAACGCTTGTTTTAGCCATATATACAATACTTTGTATGCAGGCACTCAACATGCTTTTGTCTTTCTCACAAACAATCGAAAATCCATATGTGCAGTTTTTTACAAATCAATCGCAAGCGTTTGTCATTGTAATAGTCGTCAACTTAGTTTCACGTGTGTCCATGACATTGAAGTCCATTAAGGCTCATTGGGGGGATGAGCTAGATGATAAGCAATGAGGAGTGGATGGAGGCCTATAAAAACGGCGAAGTCGAGGGCTTTGAACAGCTCTATAGTCGTTTGTATGAGCCATTGTACTGCTTTTTATTTCGTTATACTCGGGAAGATCAGCTAAGCATTGATATTGTGCAAGATACCTTTGAGCGTTTACAATATATAAAAGAAGATTTTGATGAGCAAAAGGGAACGGTGAAAGCTTTTTTATTTCAAATCGCTTATCGCTTAATGATTAATAAATTGAATCGGCGAAAAAAATGGCGCACGCTGTTCCCGTTTTTAGTACCGACGTCCAGTCATCGTATGTCTGCTGACGAGAAATTAACAATACAAGAGGCGATACTTCAATTACCCGAAAAGCAACGAGCGGTTATTTTGCTTGTTTACTATCATGATTTGCCGCAGGAGGAAATTGCACAAATTTTGTCCATTCCACTTGGCACTGTTAAATCAAGGCTACATAATGCGATAAGGACTTTAAAGGAAGAGCTAAAGGAGGATTTCGATGCTTAAGGATGAATTTCAAAAGGAACAATGGTTAAAAGACAGCTTAGATCAAGATAAAGTGGAGATTCCTAAGCAGCTAATGACATACAAGAAAAGTCGCTGGCAACGTTTTCTTCAATATTTAGCGTCACCAACGAAGGATCCGTTAGAGCCAATTTGTACATCTTCAGTAGGTTACACCTCTTTGAAAGTAGTTCCTATTGTTGCGGCATTATTTATTACAATTCTCCAAATTTTATTGCAATAAATTTTTTCAACTAATCTGACGCTTTGCTTTCGCTACCCAAACATATGTAACTGCCGTTTCACATACGTTACATAAAACAACAATTGCTGAAAGAAGTTAAATTTCTCACTGCCACAATCATTCGGTTGTGGTATTTTTAATGAATAAAATACTATTTATTGCCCATTTTAAGGAAAGATTTAGATTTTGGAGGTTAGTGCTTTGAGGGTTTTTAAAAAATTTCCACGACCAAACACGATAAAAGGTCAGCTTCATCGAGCGCTTGTTTGGATTACTTTTATTATTGGTCTATGTATTTTTATTCCAACGCTTTATATCGAATATCGGCAAACCATTCAGCATCAGAATGAAGAGATGACGCAATATTTAGATGCTCAAACATATTTTTTTGAAAGCTGGTTATCAGAACGATCCAGTGATATACATACAATAGCTAATTTAGATTTTGTAAAGGACTATAATTTTGAAAAATCGCAAACTTTTTTTCGGAATTTTAAAGAAAAAACAAATTTTACAGACTTAATATTTGTCAATAAAGAGGGCATCGTACAATTTGATACAGTTACTGAATATAGTACAGCTGGTGTTGGAATGGATGTAAAGGATCGAAAGTATTTTCAGGTTGCTAAAAAAACGAAACAACCATATATAACAGATATTTTAATGAGTAAAGTTACTAAGAAGCCTATTATTGCATTTGCTTCACCGATTCTAAATGCACAACAACAATTCAATGGTGTAGTTTTTGGCGCAGTAAATTTAGATACGATCGATCAACTGCTACATGAATCAAGAGTCGGCTTTTTAGGTCAAGCTTACATTATCGATCAGGAAGGTACTATGCTCACTGAATTTAATAATAAACAACAACGGTCTTCTAGCAATTATTTAGTGGATGAGCATATCCTGAACGCAGCTAAAAAAAATAAAACAAGTGACCTAGAGGTTTATAAAGACGCGAATAATAAGCGGGTTCTTGCTAAAAGTAAGCCTATAAATGAAGGGAAATGGTTTATCATATCAGAAATGGGTCTGTTGGAGGCGTATAAACCATTCATCATTAGAATTTTATCAATAACCTTTTGTTTAGTAGTAGGTTCATTTTTTACGATTAAAATGATGTTACATCTTTCTAAAAAAATTGAAGAACCAATCCAGCAGCTTCTTACAGGTGTTAGAAAGGTAGAACAAGGTTTTTATGATTATCAAATAGATGAACAACAGCTGGCACCTTATGCGCATGAATTTCAGGAGCTTTGTGCGTCCTTCAACGAAATGAGCGCTAAGGTGAGAAAAGATACCATCTTACTGAAAGAATTATCGGTTACTTGTCAGCTGACGAAGCTGTACAATCGTCGTTATTTGATTGAGCAGGGGGAGCTTGTTTTTCAGAAATGTTTAGAAGAACAAAACTATTGTTCATGTATAGCGATTGATATTGATTTTTTCAAAAAGGTCAATGACACATATGGACATTTAATCGGTGATGAAGTTCTAAAGCACGTCGCAAATATCATTACAAATTCTGTGCGGAAAATCGACATTATTACAAGGTATGGGGGAGAGGAGTTTGTCATTTTATCCCCAAATACTACGTTAGAGAGCGCAGTAAAGATAGCGGAAAGAGTTCGAAAGCATGTTGAACATTATCCTTATTATGCGGATGATGTTGAGATCAATGTGACAGTGAGTATTGGCATCGCAGGGTACGGTCATTCTAAAAACATTTCAACATTTTACGAGCTACTTGACAGGGCGGATCAAGCACTTTATATTGCAAAGGAAAGCGGTCGAAACCAACTAAGAGTATGTAATCATACAGGTATAGTTGATACAAACCAGACGCTTTAAAAGACTAAATTTGGAAAGTGGTATTTACATGAAGGAAATTATACGAAATAAATTAAAAGAAATTGAAAAAGAGTATCATGTGAAAATTTTATATGCTGTAGAATCGGGTAGTCGTGCTTGGGGATTTCCTTCCAAGGATAGTGATTATGATGTTCGTTTCATTTATATTCATCAACCACAGTGGTATCTTTCAATCGATCCTCAAGGAATTGGTGCGAAGAGGGATGTTATTGAAGTGCCTATTAATGATTTGTTGGATATTAGTGGTTGGGAAATAACAAAAGCATTAAGGCTATTTCGCAAAAGTAATCCACCTCTATTAGAATGGTTACGAAGCAATATTGTGTACGATCAACAATATTCATTTATTGACAATGTACGGTTACTGGAAAGAGAAGTTTTTTATCCAAATGCAAGTTTGTATCACTATTTAAATATGGCTAAAAACAATTATCGAGAGTATTTACAGGGCTCAGAAGTGAAAATAAAAAAATATTTCTATGTCCTCAGACCAGTTTTAGCATGTAAATGGATAGAGATAAACAATACGGTTCCACCAATTGATTTTCAGGAATTGTTAAATGCAATTATTTCTGAGGGGCCTTTAAAAACCGAAATTCAGCAACTTTTACAGAGAAAAATGGCTGGTGACGAACTAAATCTGGAGCCACGAATTGAACGTATTAATGAGTATTTAGATAAAGAAATAGAGCATGTTGAGACATACTGTAAAAATCTCAACGTTAAAGTCGATGATCCTACACAAAGATTAGATGCGTTATTTAGAAATACATTGCAAGAAGTGTGGGGATAATAGTGATAGAAAACTGAATAATTTTTAATCGCAAGGTCATACTAAAAAAGGTTTCACTTATGAAATCTATATTGATGAGGAGGATGGCACGAATGAGTAGGTTCGAACAACTAGACCCAAAATCTCAAAAAATCCACCGCAACTGGTCAAGGATTAAGCGTTCAAAATCTCAAGTAAATGGTGAAACGGAGATTACTCTCCATAACCGTATCTTGAGAAGCGAAGCAAAAGCCCGACAGTTTTAATCATGCTAGAAAAGTAAGTGTCATCAAGCCCAGAACATATTCTGGGTTTTTTTATTTTCTTAAAATTGGACAGTTTCGATGGAATAAACAATATGGCTTATCAACATGGGATGATTTCAGTTCTGGCTGAGCACCTTCCTGGGGGCATGTGAGCCGCTTCGAAGCACTGCAAGGTCTCATCTGTGACGCTAATCTCCTAGCAAATATCATCCCTAATTTTTGATGATGAATCAAATGAAAAATATCGAACCCATTTATTGATTTATATTCAATTATTTGTAATTAATCTGATATAGTCTTTAACACAAATTAAAGAGGGAGACAATTTTATAATGAAGATAACGTTCTATACTAATACGGTAAATTATCTTTAATCTAGGAATGCTCTCAAACTAATGATTAATCATAAAGGAGACTTAATGAATTTATGAAAGGTGAGGAGAATTTGACAGAAAAAATCAAAATTAGAGTTCCTTATCAAGAAGATGCTGAAGCTTTGTTGGAAATCCAGCAAGAAGTTTTAGCAGAAGAAGATTATTTAATTACTACAATAGATGAATTTCAGCGAACGATTGATGAGCAAAGAGAATGGATACAAGCGAAAATAACAAATGAACGAGAAACAATTTTTATCGCACAATATCAAGAAGAAATAGTTGGCTGGCTTGTATTTCAATCGCCACAAAGAAAACGATTAGCACATACAGGTACCTTTGGCTTCATTTTTTGTATGAACCATATAATCTTCGATGGAAAACCTTCATTTGTGGTTAATCATAATTACTTGAAAGAATACTTTGTAAATGCTACTAAACTAATTGCTAGATATGACGAAGAATTATTCCCGTTAGTCGAACATGTATGCCAGGAAATATCAAGTTTTCCTGTTAAGGAGGCAGTAAATGCTAAAGAGACTGAAGCTTTCAATTCCGATAATAATGGCGCTTCTAATGTTGTCTGGTTGCATCGAAGCAGGCGAAAATTTAAAAGATAAAGCTGCTGAAGTAGACGATAACTATCAAAATAGTATTACTTCACAATTAAAAAATGTTGCGCTAGATGTTGTTGAAAATAATGAAATAAATGATACTAGCTTAATAGATGTAATCAACTTAATAACGAGTCCCTCCCATGATACCAAGCCATCTTTAGATGATTTGAAGATCCTTACAAAGCCTTTTAAATCGCCTTCATCAAATAGCATTCAAACTGGTGAAGTCATTTACAAAGCAAAGTATCTAACTAATTACGACGGTGATACGATGACCTTTCTGATTGACTCTGCCTACGAACGAATTGACGACAATACGTTAAAAGAGATCAAAATATCTCAGACAGCGTTGGCTGGGAACGCACATAAGGTTACAGTAAGGGCTCTTTTAGTAGATGCCCCCGAGATTGTTAACAAAAAGACTGGTAAAGCAGATGAGTACGCATTAGAGAGTAAACAGTTTACTCAGAAGCAATTAGAAAGTGCCAGCACCATTTGGCTACAACATGATTTAGGCGATAAACAGGATAAATACAGCCGTGAATTAATGCATATATGGGTAGATCAAGACCTTCTAAGTGTACGTTTATTAAAAGCCGGACTTGCAAAAATTGCTTATATACATGAACCGAATACTACATACCTAGAGGAATACAAACAGGCCGAAATGAAAGCAAAAGAAAAAGGGGAAGGTATTTGGAGTAATAAGTAGATAGAAAGAAAAGAATAAAAATGATAAAAACGGGAAACCCGCTTCATGAAGACTAACCTCAAAATAGTCGTCTTGGAGCGTTTTTTTCTTTTAAAGAGTCAAACCTGTTAGAGATATTTATGATAAGAAAAATAATAATGCGGTACTTGCTGTTTATAGCTGCGGAAATTGGGTGGGAGAAGTAGATAAGGCAGCAGAAATATAAAATAGGTATAATTGTTGCTTTTGGAAGTTAGAAAAGAAAGAATTGTCCGAAAAAACTTTTGATATTATTGTAGTATGATGTATAATAAACAAGAAGTGTAAAATATTAGAAATTGAGGGTTATTATGTTTTTTGCAAAAAAATAGTTAGTAAATTCTACGCATCTCTTATTCTTCTATTTGTTTTGTTTTTCTCGATGAATTTTAGCGTAGATGCAAAAAGTACGGACTCAGTAGATTCTAACGTAGAGGCTTTCCTAGAATTAAAGAAAGGGCAATTCAATATCACTAATGGTGAGTCATATGAATTGGTTCACATTCGTGAATTGTTTGGTTTGGATGATTCTGTAATTGCACATTATTACAATGTTTATGTTAACGATGAATTGAATGGTTATGTTTTAGCTGCCAATGATGGAAGATTAGACTCAATACTGGAATATGGCAGATTTGATGATAATATTGATTCAAAATATGGAGAAATTTTAGCGGAGAACGTTAATCAAAAGGCTTTCTATTTAGGGCTTGATGAAATTGAATTTAGTGATTCTGGAACGTTACTGGAAATTGAATTGAATAATAGACTGGAACAAAGGATAGAAGAAGCTCAAAATGCTAATGATTTTGAGGGAATTAAGCAACTTCAAAACTTCGAATTTGGTCTTGAATATAATGGAAATCAATCTTTAGAAAATAAAGATATTTCATTAACGCAAAATGAGTTTGAAGTTATGCCATTAGGGGTTCCCGGACCAGTAGAATTACCGATTACTAGAGTATGGCAGAGATTAACTAATGTTGCTAACCCAGATTCGTCATGTGGGCCAGCTACTGGTGCAATGATTACAAATTATTATAAAACTCGAAACTTTAATGTTAGAGATTATAGTTATTACGGGAATTTAAATGCAAATTTAATAAATCATTTGTATTTTGATATGAATTCTTACGCTTTAGGTACTAATGCGTATTCTTTCGCAAATGGTCTAAAATTACACTTAAATCATGACATGTCTGGATGGAACTATAACGCAAGTGATGCACCATCATTTGGAAATATACAAACAGCAATTAATGGTAAAAATCCTGTTGGTGCTGTTTGGTTAGCATTCAGTGGTGAAAGTTACCATTGGCGAGTGATTAATGGTTATGACACTGATGGTGGTAATTTCGTAGGTTATAAAGATCCAGACGGTGGACAAAATAATACAGCTACGAATTACGTAAGTTGGTCAACTGTATCGGGTAAAATTAATACTGTTTATATGTCGAAATAACTCGATTGTGGGGGAAGAGAGTGAGTAAACTATCATTGTTTCTATATTCTATAAGTTATATCATGACTGCTATCATTTTTTGTTTAATTAATTTTTTGACTGCACCGATTGTGATAGGAAGTTCAAAGAATAGTATAAGTAATGGTAATCCAGGGCTCTTCCCCATAATATTTATAACACCACTTACAATAATCATCTATTCAACTAATGGAGGGCGTTTATCCAACAAGGATTTACGCTTTTTTTTGAATTTTATATACTAAAGGGGTAGTTTTGTTGAGGAGGAGTTATAATGCGTTTTCTTTTTTTGCTAAGTGTTGTTGTCTCAGGAATTGTAAGTGTTGTCTGTTTTGCATTCACTAATATGACTACTACATCATTCGACCCCACAGGTGTCAATTTTGTTGGAGGGAATGGAAACCCAGGCTTAATGTTTGTTATGTTTCCGATGTTAATTATTCTTTATTTTTTCTTTGCAATGATGTTTGTTTTTGAAAAGTTCCATGGGCGTTTTTTAGTGAAAAGGAAACTATTTCAAGCCTGCTATGCAGGGATGTTTGTGCTGATTTCGGGAATGACGATTTACAGAATCGTTTCATTTCGAAATGAAATCAATCCGTATTTTGAATACGAAATATCCTATTTAAATCCTTTTTCTAATCATTTATTTTTTAATTTCTGGACATTTATAGCCTGTCTTTGTGTTTCAGGATTTTGCTCATTTTATTTAAAGAAAAGAATATGAAGAAATGTACTAAAAGCTTTAGTTGATGTTTTAATGTACAGGATGGTAGAAAAAATTTGAAGGGGAATATGCTGATATGAAAAAATATAATTTCACACAAGAATTGGCTAATCAAATTAATAATTATCAATCAATAGATGCTTTTTATACGAAAATCATGAAAACAGCGGAACCTGCCAATATTGGCTTCATTTATATAGAGCCTGGTGGTGTTGTTGGGATGCATGAGGCGCCTGTCCCACAGTTATTTATTGTGATTCAAGGGGAAGGATGGGTTTGCGGTGAGAATCAAGAAAAAGTAATGATAAAGACTGGGGAAGGTGTTCTTTGGCAAACAGGAGAGGTACATGAATCTGGGAGTCATTCAGGATTAACAGCACTTGTCATCCAATCCGAGCAAATCCATTCTTGCATAGATTACATATAAAATGTGTAACGGAGTGAGTTTTTACTCCGTTATACTAAGCAGTTAGTGTTAAGCCAAGTTTAACAGTTTTCAATAAATGACCATCAAATAACTCATCAAACTCCTCCAATTTCTTGAAGCCCTTCGCTTGATAAAAGTTCATGCCAATCGTATTTTCCTTTTCTACACAAACTAAAATTGATGTTAAATCTGGAAGCATTTTGATTCCTTCTTGTAATAGGGCTGTACCAATACCTTTGCCCTGAGTTTCAGGAAGTAAATATATTGAGAATAGTTCTGCCTCTCCATCTACAACATTTGAAAAATTTGCAAAGCCTACGATCGATTCTTCAAGTATAGCAACTAAAAATAGACTTTTTTCCAAACGACCTAGTAATCGATCATTATTATAAGCAACTTGTAAAAAACGATCTTGAATCTCATTTGGGATAATCCCTTCGTATGTTTGATGCCAACTTTTTTTGGCAATTTTCTTGCACAAAAATGATGTCATTCTTTTGCATATGTCGTATAATTGAACTCAATACTTTTCACCTACAATTCCAATTTTTCCGTTTATTGTAACATTAAATCACGAGAAAGGGGATGACTTCATGCAAGTTGTTGAAAAAGCATTTGGCTATATTATGAGAGAGCATGAGGGTCAGTTACAAGTGCTAGTATTTGAGCAAAATACAGAAGGAGCAGGGATTCAAATTCCTAAAGGCACGGTAGAGGAAGGGGAAACACCGCTAGAAGCTGTAACACGGGAGATGTTTGAGGAGACAGGGTTAGCCTATTTAGTAGTGAAGGGGTTAATTGCCCAAGATTATTTTAATCATCATTCAGGGGTATTACAAAAGCGCTATTTCTATCATTTAACGACAAATGAAAAAAGAGATTCATGGAAGCATTGTCCGACAGGTGTAAACGAGGCAGGCTTAGAATTTTCATTTTACTGGATAACAGATGAACAAGAAGTAACACTAGCAAAGGGACATGAAGATTATTTATATCGAGTACTAGCTCGTGTGAACAACTGATTGTTAAACATTTAAAATTGTACATTTAATAAAGAATTGACTATGACATAAATATAGTTCAAAGCAAAAATTCTATATCAAAAAAGCGCAAGAAATCAACGTTTCTAAAATTGATTTCTTGCGCTTTTTAAGATTTTGACCTATTATGTCTATCTTTAAATAACCTTTACGGCAACCTCTAATGCCTGAGCGAAATCTGCAATCAGATCGTCAACATGCTCAAGCCCTACTGAGAAACGTAATAAACCATCAGTAATACCACGTTTTGCACGCTCCTCGGGCTCCATTGCTGCATGACTCATTTTTGCAGGGTAGGATAAAATCGATTCAACGCCACCTAGAGAGACAGCGAACACTGGAATTTTCATCGCTTCCACAAGTGCCTTTGCAGCTTCATAATTTGGTAGGCGGAAGGATAGTACTGCACCTGCACTCGTAGTCTGACTTTGATGAATCTCATAACCAGGATGTGATGTAAGCCCAGGGTAGTATACTTGCTCGACAAGATCATTTGTGTCTAAAAAAGCTGCAATCTTTTGTGCCGATTCAGCAGATCGACTAAAACGCACATCTGTTGTTTTCATATTTTGCAATAAAGTAAAGCAGTCCTGTACACCTAATATATTGCCGAATGAATTTTGGATAAAGTAAAGATCCTGACCAATCTTTTCGTCAGCAGTTACTGTTAATCCTGCGATAATATCAGAGTGCCCAGATAAAAACTTTGTAGCACTATGAATAACAACATCAACACCTAGCTCAAGTGGACGTTGGTGTAAAGGTGTCATAAAAGTATTGTCTAAAAACGTTAAGCAATTATGCTGCTTGGCAAGTGCTACTACTCCGCGAATATCTGTGATGCCAAGTGTTGGATTCGACGGTGTTTCCATATATAGTAGTTTTGTAGCTGGTGTAATGGCTGCTTCTACCGCCGCTAAATCTGTGAAATCAACGAAAGTATGGGAAATACCGAAGCGTGGTAAGACTTTTGAAACGAAGCGGTATGTTCCTCCATAAACATCCTCTGTAATGACTATATGATCACCTTGAGATAATAACATTAATGCTGCAGATACCGCGGCAATTCCAGAAGAATATGCATGCGCTCGTACACCACCTTCAAGCTCTGCTACTGCTTTTTCTAATGCATCACGCGTAGGGTTGCCAGAACGTGCATAATCATATTCACCGAATTCATCGATACTCTCCTGATGGAAAGTTGATGATACATACATAGGCACATTGACTGCACCTTTTTTATTTTCATAACCGTCACGAACACCTGCGTGAATTAAGCTTGTTTCAATATGCTGCTTCATCATTAAGCCTCTTTTCTAAGGATATCGAATACTTGTTTTAAATCCGCAATTAAATCTTCTGCCTCTTCAACTCCAATAGAGAAGCGGAGTAATCGATCACATACACCACGTTCAATGCGCTCTTCATAAGGCATATCCGCATGTGTTTGAGTAGCAGGATACGTAATAAAGCTTTCAACACCACCAAGACTTTCAGCGAAGGTAATTAACTTCAAGTTTCGAAGGAATGGGTCAATCCACTCGGCCTTTTTCAAGCGGAATGAAAGCATACCACCTTTTCCTGTGTAGAGCACGTCTGTTACAAGCTCTTCTACCTCTAAATAGGCAGCAATTGCTTTCGCGTTCGCATCATGTTGCTTTAATCGAAGATGCAATGTTTTTAATCCGCGAATAAGTAACCAGGAATCCATCGGACCTAACACCATACCGCTGCCATTATGAATAAAGCCAATACGTTCTGCTAATTCAGCACCTTTGGCGACAACTAAACCAGCTAACACATCATTATGTCCGCCAATATATTTAGTCGCCGAATGAATAACAATGTCTGCACCTAATTCGATCGGACGTTGGAAATATGGTGTATAGAACGTGTTATCGACAATTAACCATGCCCCATGCTTGTGAGCTAATTCCCCATATGCTTGCAAATCAAATTCCTGCATAAGTGGATTTGTCGGCGTTTCAATGAATAGAGCACGCGTATTGTCGTTGATTAATGCTTCTACCTGTTCAACCGATTCAAATTTTGAGTAGACAGGCTTAATATTATATGTTTCTTCAAAGAAATTAAAAAGTCGATATGTACCACCATATAAATCATCAGGCACCACTAATTCATCACCAGGTTTAAACAATGATAGAACTAGTTGAATGGCCGCCATACCAGAGCTACAGGCAAAGCCCATATCTCCGCCCTCTAAATCAGCAATTCCGGCTTCTAATAGGGCACGAGTTGGATTTTTTGTACGTGTATAATCAAAACCAGTGGATTCACCGATACCTGTATGTTTGTAAGCTGTCGATAAATGGATTGGTGGGCTGACAGCACCTGTTATAGGATCACTTAAATTCCCAAGTTGTACGAGTTTTGTTTCAATACTTCTGTTGTTTGTCATGTCGTCACTCTTTTCTTTATCATAATAACGGGGAGTCAAAATATCTAAAAGACTAGTACTTCTTTTCCCTATATTCTCAATAATAGTTACCAATTTAACATGTATACTTAAGAAGAACAAGATAATTTCAGAAAATTAGAGAGATTGTTTATATTAAATCGTCTAGGAATAGTAGGAGATAAGGAAGGAGAGAAAATTAAATGAAAAATTGGCTAGTAATAGGTGGAACAGGAATGCTAAAGGGTGTTTCTGTATGGCTTATACAGCAAGATAATCATGTAACCGTTATCGGGAGACAACAAAAGAAAATGCAAAATTTGATAAATGAAGCTAAAAATGATTCGAAATTGTCACCTTTATTAGTTGATTATACGAATTACAATAGCTTTAAATCGGTATTAATAGAGTCCCAAAAAACTAATGGATCATTTGATTGTATAATTGCTTGGATTCATGGCTCGGATAAAAGAATTTGGGAGTCACTTTTTGAAGCAATTTCTACTACGAAAAATTTGATTATATACCATATAAAAGGAAGTAGCTCTTATGTAAATAATGACCGTACAAAAAATTATTTACCTTCTAATATAGTTTATCGGGAGGTGAAGCTTGGATTCATCATAGAAGACAATAATTCTTCGAGATGGCTAACAAATGGTGAAATTGCACAAGGAATTATTGATGCAATAAAATTGGAAATACCGGAAACACATGTCGGCGTATTTGAACCATGGAATTTGCGTCCATAAAAAATAAATCTCTTCAATAAAAAAGAATCTGCCTCTTACCGCGGCTTATTATCCGTGGTAAGAGGCAGATTCTTTTTGAATATGATTTAAGCTTGCTCTTTTTTTAATAAATCTCGAATTTCTTTTAGAAGCTCTTCTTTAGAATCCAATTCGGGTGTTGGTTCTTCCACAACAGCCTCTTCTTTTTTACGAGATAGTTTGGTCATAATTTGTAATGCCATGAAAATTGCAAAGGCGATAATGAAAAAGTCAAGAATAGACTGTAAAAATACACCTAATTTTATTTGTGCATCACCTGAACCATAAGCAAAGCTTTTTGTTAAATCAACACCACCAGTTAAGACACCGACTAATGGCATAATGATATTTTCAACTAAGGAGGTAACAATTTTACCGAAAGCACCACCGATTACTACTGCCACTGCTAGATCGACAATATTGCCTTTCATAGCAAACTCTTTAAAGTCTTTCCACAAAACAAATTCCTCCTATAATTATCCCTATAAATTAATCGAATTATATTTTACTATATTTTTCCCTTTCTTTTCAACTGTTAAAGTAGTGGTAATTATATTCGGAAAAATCTACTACATAAAACGGTAATTTTGGTAAAATAGAAATAGTATAAGAGAGATTAGGTGTGACATATGGCGAAAAAAAAGAAGACAAAACCGATGCTATCGCCTTCCGTTCAATTAGGCATGATAGCTTTACTAATACCAATAGCGATAACTGTGTGCGTTTTCGCCTTTTTTGCATGGAAGGAGCTGCAAACATTAACTATATTTGAAAAATTAGCAAAGCAAAAAGAGCTAGAAGAAATCCAACAAAATTTCGATATGAACATTCCTGAGCAATATATTCCCATCTATGTAGCAGCGGAAGAGAAATACGGTGTGCCTTGGACGTTGCTTGCCGCCCATCATCGAATTGAAACACGCTTCTCTACAATGAAATCGCTCGTTTCATCAGCTGGGGCTGAAGGTCCGATGCAATTTATGCCTTGTACATTTGTCGGCTGGAAACATCCTTCCTGCTCGGGATTAGGAAAAGGGGATATATCGAAGGCAGAATTAATGAATTTAGAAACCATAAAAAAATATGGTGGATATGGCGTAGATGCTAATGGAGACGGCATTGCAGATCCTTATGATATTGAGGACGCTATATTTAGTGCTGCGAATTATTTATCGAAAAATGGTGCAGCAGATGATCATATTCAGCAAGCGGTCTATACATACAATCACAGTGATGAATATGTTAAAAAGGTATTACATTATTTCCATTTGTATAATGATTATCATGATGAGCTAAAGGAAGTAGTCCTTTATAAAGAAAAGTAAAGAGCCAGGAAAGCGCCCAGTCGGAACGGAAATCAACCACTCGTTTTGCCGAAGAGCCATTTTATTTTTATGGACACAATTTTTTTAGAACAAGTAAAGAGCCATCAAAAATGATGGCTCTTTATTACATATTTAGGTTGCTTTACGCATACCCTTTAAAATAATGCTTACGATGAAGATCAGCACGACAGCACCGATTAATGCGGGGAATACGTAAAAATTACTAACTCGCCAACCCCAGTTGCCAAGAACCATACTACCGATCCACGAACCGACAACCCCTGCAACAATATTCCCAATGATGCCGCCGGGTACATTTTTACCTAAAATGACGCCAGCTAACCAACCTAATACTCCGCCGATGATTAAATACCAAATGAAGCTAATCATTTTTTTCATCTCCTTAAACTAAGATATAATGGCGATTATTTAGTTATGCCCTGAATGGAGTATATTACGCGTCTTGCTTCTTAGTAATTATTACAAATTCTCAATAAGGTTTTTATCTTCATTCAGCTTATGCTAACGCTTCGATTTTGCATAGACAAAAGTCATTTTTTGACGCTTCATTTTTGCGCAAAAAATAGCTGTAAGTATTTTTTTCTGTAGCAAAGAAACTACAATGACGCCAAGGCAAATTGATTAATTAACAAACTGTTGCACCTAGTGTATGTTCAATATGAAGCAATGCCTATTCATGACCTGCAGCGTCAAAACTTGCAACACCATCTGCATAAACAACCGTTGAAATGCTCAAATTATAAGCATCAACGGCTGTATGTAAAATACAAATATCAGTACAAACGCCAACTAAATGAATTTCTTTGATTCCTCGCTCATTCAATAAAATCGATAAATTGGTTCCGGCAAATGCGCTATAACGCGTTTTATCGAGCCACATCACTTTATCTTTGTGAAGGTTATACATTTTACCAACTTGTCCGTATAAGTGACGTCCTTTAGTGTCGCGAATATTAGGAGGAGGAAATAGCTTGGTTTCAGGATGGAATGGATCATCTTCCTCATGTAGATCATTCGCAAAAACAACAAACTCTTTTTCAGCAATAAATTTTTGAATTAAGGATGAAATTTTTTTAACTTCATTCAGCAGAGTCATCCATTTCTATAGGTGTGAGTTGAATGCAGTTACTTTTGTGGATATCCAAATATCAATTGAATGAAGATAAAGCCTCCGGCGGATGTCACGGATTTTGAAAGGAATGAATTGTGCGTACACAATTCAAAATCCGGACGCAATTACGCCAAGGCGAAATTGATCTAATAATACTTGACCGGGCTCCCCGCATGTTAGTTTTCCATCAGAAGCGACAAAATCATACGTATAATCAATTACTAATAAAGCCTTTTTCAACTTTTTCACTATCCCTATAGGTATAATTTCACTTTTATCATGCCATATTTGGGCCTGTTTGTCAGAAAAATGAATCATATTTAATATTACGAATAGTTTGAAAATTGATTTTTCTGAGCGTATAATGTGAAAAAAGGAGAGTGGTCTATATGAATATGACAGCTATGAAACGATTAAATCGCCAAGGAATTCTTATTGCGGGTTTACATCTGCTAGTTTTGTTGAATTTAGCAGCGGATTTTATATTCTCCTCGTAATCTCTAAAAAATAGAAAGGTGAGTTAAATGCTTGTCCATTATTAAAACAACCGTGAAGACAAATTTGATTACATGTCCACGGTTGTTTTTTATTTGTCCTGATAGAATTTGCATAGAAAAACCTTACTAAAAGGAATTTCTAAGGTAAATGTCAAAGACAAAGTACAAACAAAGGAGTGATAGGATGACCACTAGATTTGATCGAGCGTTCCATGAACTAGAGCGTCCATTTGCTTGGTTGGACTTTGATGCACTGGATCACAATATTGCTACTGTACACGACTCTTGTGGGCAGAAAAATATACGTATTGCTACGAAATCGATTCGTTCTGTAGAGATATTACGCTATTTACAAAGTAATCTCTCCAATGTGAAAGGATTTATGACATTTACAGCGGCAGAAACACTATTTTTACTGCAACAGCATTTTGATGATTTACTGCTAGGATATCCGGTGATGGAAGAAGCTTCTGTTCGTCAGTTATTGCACTTTGTAAAAGCGGGGAAAACTATCACTTTTATGGTGGATAAGCAGGAGCATGTCAAATTTTTGGCGGAGCTAGGGCAAGAGCTAGATGTTCGTGTGCAGGTATGTATTGATATTAATGTATCCAATGATTTTAAGCTGCTTTATTTTGGTACAAAACGCTCTTCGCTTCATTCACAGGAGTCACTAACACCATTCCTCGAATATATTAAAAATCAAGCATTTATTGAAGTGGTTGGAGCGATGGGCTACGAGGCTCAAATTGCAGGAGTCGGTAATCGTCCAGCAAATGCTGTGAAAGGAAAACTTATTGAAGTAATGCAGTTGCAAGCTAAAAAGCAAGTTACCCAGTTTCGTAGATTAGCCATTGCACATATAAAAGCATATTTTCCAAGCTTGCACTTTGTAAATGGTGGAGGTTCAGGAAGTATGGCATACACGGCACAACAGAAGGAGGTAACAGAAATAACGGTTGGCTCTGCATTTTATGCACCAGCTTTGTTTGATCAATTTACGCATTTACAGCTGGAAAAGGCAGCTGGATTTGCTTTAAGTGTAACAAGAAAGCCAGAAAAAAATATTGTTGTTTGCCATGGTGGAGGTTATACGGCATCTGGAGCAATTAGTGCTGATCGATTACCGGTATTCTATGAACCAACCTTTTTTTCATATCTTAACCTAGAAGGAGCAGGAGAAGTTCAGACACCCGTTAAGGTAAAACATAAAAAAGTCAATGTAGGGGACACGCTATATTTCCGACATGCGAAGGCTGGAGAACTTTGTGAAAGATTTCAAGAACTACATGGGATTAGAGGGGACAAGCATGTAGGAGCTTATTCAACCTATAGGGGGGATGGTCAATGTTTTCTATAGATAAGTGGAAAAATGGTCAGAAGTGGACAAACTGGGCTGGTAATGTCATCTCGTATCCGTCTGAGATGTACTTACCTCAATCTATTGAAGAGGTGACAAATATCGTGAGGCATGCACGTGAATTAGGAAAAACGATTCGTGTCACAGGTGCAGCTCACTCCTTTAGCGCTGTTGCGATGCCTGAGCATTTAGCACTTTCTTTACATAATATGCGTGGGCTTATAGCTGTGAATGAAGAGAAACAAGAAGCGACTCTTTCGGCTGGAACGTATTTATATGAAATAGGCCCATTACTTGCGAAGCATGGCTTTGCCCTAATAAATATGGGCGATATTCAGGAGCAAACGATTGCAGGAGCAGTGTCAACGGGTACCCATGGAACGGGTGTAAAACTCGGGTCGTTATCCTCAGCTGTAACAAGATGGGGTTTTGTAGATGGTACTGGTACTTATAGGGAGCATATGAGAGGAATGGATGATTTATCTGAAGCTTTGCATGTTTCACTAGGTATGCTAGGTGTACTTGTGAAAGTAACGATTAAGGTGATACCTCTATATAGCTTACATTATGTGAGCACAAGAGATACTTTAGAAAACGGGATGGCGATTTTTGCTGAAGATATTCGACAGAATCGACATGTAGAGTGGTTTTATTTCCCGGGTAGCGAAACAATTCAAGTGAAGCGTATGAACGCTGTAGAGCCTGTTTATCAAAGTGATTGGAGTAAGAGGATAGAAACATTGAAACTGCAAATAGTAGAGAACGGTGCTTTTTTTGCTATGTCTGAGCTTTGCAAATGGAAGCCTTCATTAAGTGGTGCTATGAGTAAATTAGCAGCAGCCAATGTTGTCGAAGGGGAGAAAACAGGGATTAGCTATGAAATTTATCCTTCTCCTCGTAGCGTAAAGTTCCAAGAAAGTGAATATGCTATTCCATTAACGCAATTTGAGTCATGTATGGAGGAGATCCACGCAACCTTTAAAAGTGGAATTTTTAATGTGCATTTTCCGTTAGAATGTCGGACGACAGCAGGTGAAGCAGGTTTTTTAAGTCCTACCCAAGGGCAAGAATCAGCGTTTATTGCTTTTCATATGTATAAAGGAATGCAGGAAGGGCCTTATTTTGAATGGGTCCAGACGATGATGAAGAAATATAAGGGACGACCACATTGGGGCAAACTAAGTCATTTAACTGCTAATTATGTATATGAGCTATACCCAGATGTTGAAAAATTTTTAGCGATTCGAAGTCAATATGATCCTGATAATGTGTTTTTGACAGGGTACTTAAGAAAGTTATTTACATTATAAGCGCAATCTCCTTAATTGCCGTTCATCGCTTTTGAAGGATTTGGTAAAAATATTGATAGATTATTAAAAAAATTAAAATTTGAACGAAATGTCAAAATATTCACTAAAGCGAGATAAAAACGATAATTAATCAGCATGAAAACGATTTCAAATTTTGAAGATTATTTAAATTGTTTGGACAATTCAAAAAATACTGTTGACGAGACCTTTTTTTCGTACTATGATTACAACAATTTAACACGTTCGTTACAGCAGTTAGTCGTCTTCTAGGCGATTGACATATACGTAAAAACGGAATAGACAGAACATTTTGTATATAGCAACGAACATAGCAATAAATGAGGGGCGTTTAAAATGAGAAGTGACATGATTAAAGTAGGCGTAGATCGTGCGCCACATCGAAGTCTTTTATATGCAACAGGCAAAGTAAAAGCGAAAGATTTAGGCAAGCCATTTATCGGGGTTTGTAATTCTTATATCGACATTATACCAGGTCACGTTCATTTACGAACATTTGCTGATGTAGTCAAAGAGGCCATTATTGAAGCGGGTGGAATTCCATTCGAATTTAATACAATCGGTGTAGATGATGGTATTGCAATGGGGCATATTGGTATGCGTTACTCGTTACCAAGCCGTGAAATTATCGCAGACTCTGCTGAAACAGTTATTAATGCACACTGGTTCGATGGCGTGTTCTATATTCCTAACTGTGACAAAATCACACCGGGGATGTTAATGGCAGCAGTTCGTACCAATGTACCATCAATCTTCGTATCGGGTGGTCCAATGGAGGCAGGTACTTCTGCTAGTGGCAAGCAGCTTTCATTAACTTCAGTTTTTGAAGGTGTAGGAGCTCTTAAATCAGGCAAAATGTCATCTGAAGAGCTGTTAGATATTGAAAACAATGCATGTCCAACATGTGGTTCATGTTCAGGAATGTTTACTGCAAACTCTATGAACTGCTTAATGGAAATGCTAGGAGTAGCTTTACCTGGTAATGGAACAATCGTAGCTACTTCTGAAGAGCGCCATAAGCTTATTAAAGAAGCTGCTAAACAATTAGTCCGTATGATTAAAGAGGACATCAAGCCTCGTGACATTATTACTAAAGAAGCAATTGATGATGCATTTGCACTTGATATGGCGATGGGTGGTTCGACTAATACAGTTCTCCATACATTAGCAATCGCCAATGAAGCTGAAATCGATTATAACATTGAAGATATTAATAAAGTAGCAGAGCGTGTTCCATATCTAGCGAAAATTATGCCTGCTTCAGATATTTCAATGGATGATATAAATAAAGCAGGTGGCGTTAGTGCCATTATTAATGAATTAACATCTATTCCAGGTGCTATTCACCCAGATCGACCGACAGTTGCAGGAGTAACAATGGGTGAGCTTGTAAAGGATTATCATATTATAAATGATGAAGTTATTCGTACGAAAGACAATCCGTATAGCCCAGTTGGTGGATTATCGGTGTTATTTGGTAATATCGCGCCAGAGGGTTCTGTTATTAAAGTAGGCGCTGTAGACCCTTCTATTAAAGTATTCAGGGGCGAAGCAGTCGTCTTTGATTCACAAGAAGCAGCACAGGAAAATATCGATAACGGGACGGTAAAAGAGGGCCATGTAGTCGTCATTCGCTACGAAGGACCAAAAGGTGGCCCAGGGATGCCTGAAATGCTTGCACCAACGTCTGCGATTCAAGGACGTGGACTTGGTACAAAGGTTGCGTTAATCACAGATGGACGTTTCTCAGGTGCATCTCGTGGTATTTCAATCGGACATATTTCACCAGAGGCAGCAGAAGGCGGTCCAATCGCTTTAGTAGAGAACGGAGACATGATCACAATTGATCTACCAAATCGTACGATCAATTTAGAAGTTTCAGATGAAGTATTAGCTGAACGCCGTGCAAAACTACCGGTATTTGAACCGAAAATTAAGCGCGGTTGGCTAGCAAGATATTCAAAACTAGTAACAAACGCCTCTACAGGTGGCGTTATGAAAATTTAAATAGTTAAAGCGTTGATGAGGTTAAAGGTTCTAGAGCCTTGTATCTACCAGAGAGCCGGTCGTGCTGGAAGCCGGCGATACAACTAGATCCGACATCCCCTCGGAGCGAGCTATTAAAAGCGTGTTCGCCATTAGATAGCTCCGGGCATAATCGAAAGTGCTCGTTATTAATGAATAAATAATTTATGACACCATATTGGATGCGAATGATCTCGCATTGGTGCATAAATGCTTATATTTATTCACGAGGTAGCAATTATTTGCTATAAAAAAGGGTGGTACCATGGAAAGTCTTTTTCATCCCTACGTAAGGTAATTCTTTGCGTGTGGAGAAAAGGGCTTTTTATCTTTTTTCGAAGTTAGAAAGAGTCTGTCATCTCTTTTCAAGGAGATAACCAGCTTGTAATACTTCAATGATGCGCATTACTGATGTGAAATTGAATGATAAGAAGGAGGCATATTTGATGAGTACGAATGTTTCTATCGATGAAAAAGAAGAATTAGCAACAACAGCAAAAGCTGAACAAACCTATCAAGCGAAAGATGGTGCTGACGTATTAGTGCAAGCACTACATGAACAAGGTGTTGAAATTGTTTTTGGTTACCCTGGTGGAGCGGTACTACCAATTTATGATGCCATGTATAAAAATCCGGTTCGTCATATTTTAACTAGACATGAACAAGGTGCAATCCATGCAGCGGAAGGTTATGCACGTGTTTCCAATAAACCTGGTGTTGTTATTGCAACAAGCGGTCCGGGGGCAACAAACTTAGTAACTGGTATTGCCGATGCGATGATTGATTCCATTCCATTAGTTGTATTCACAGGTCAAGTTTCAACATCTGTGATTGGTACGGATGCTTTCCAAGAAGCGGACATTATGGGCATTACGACACCAATTACGAAGCACAATTATCAGGTGCAGGATGTTAATGATATCCCGCGTATTGTTAAAGAGGCTTTCCATATTGCAAGCACTGGTCGAAAGGGACCTGTTGTAGTAGATTTCCCGAAAAACGTATCTCAAATGTTGTTTGATGTGGAGAACCCACCACAGGCTCCTGAAGAAATATATTTACCGGGTTATCAACCAACGTACAAACCAAATTATTTACAAATTCAAAAGGCTATACAGGCGATTTCATTGGCCAAAAATCCAGTCATTTTAGCTGGAGCTGGTGTCCTTTTTGCAGATGCCAAAGAAGAGTTAACAGCATTCGCTGAAAAATACCAAATTCCAGTTGCAAACACTTTACTAGGACTTGGTTCAATCCATGGAGAGCATGAATTATTCATCGGTATGGCAGGAATGCATGGAACTGTAACAGCGAATACAGCTATTACAAAATCAGACTTATTGTTGAATATCGGAGCTCGCTTCGATGACCGTTTAACTGGTAATTTGGCTACATTTGCTCCAAATGCAACAATCGTACACATCGATATTGATCCAGCGGAAATTGGAAAAAATGTTCCGACAGATATTCCGATCGTTGCAGATGCTAAAGAAGCATTAAAAGCATTATTGAAAAAAGACTTCGATGGTCCAGATACAACAGAATGGCTAACATACTTAAATAATCATGCAAAGGAATATCCATTATGGTACAGCAAGGAGCCGGGGGACAAAGAAGTTTTACCGCAGGAAGCATTAGAGCTTGTGCATAAAATTACAGAAGGTGATGCAATTGTCACGACAGATGTTGGACAGCATCAAATGTGGGCTGCGCAATATTATCGATTAAACAATGATCATGGATGGGTAACGTCTGGTGGACTTGGTACGATGGGCTTCGGCTTCCCGGCTGCAATTGGCGCCCAGTTTGCGAAGCCAGACAAAAAAGTTGTTGCTATTGTGGGTGATGCAGGATTCCAAATGACTGCGCAAGAGCTTTCTATACTGCAAGAATTCAACTTACCGGTAAAAGTGGTGATTTTAAATAACAGTTGTTTAGGAATGGTTCGCCAATGGCAAGAAACATTCTACGAGGAGCGTTATTCATCTTCACTTATGCCGATCCAACCAGACTTTGTTAAATTAGCTGATGCATATGATCTGAAGGGCTATCGAATTAACACAATTGATGAAGCGGAAAGTATTTTCCGCGAGGCACTACTTTCTGATGAGCCAGTGTTAATTGATTGTCGTGTTAAACAGCTTCAATGTGTTTACCCAATGGTAGCACCAGGCAAAGGCTTACATGAAATGATTGGGGTGAAAAAGAATTGAAACGAGTAATTACAGTAACAGTGATTAACCAAAGTGGTGTCTTAAACCGTGTAACAGGTTTACTTATGAAGCGTCAATTCAATATTGAATCAATCACAGTTGGTCATACTGAACAGCCAAACTTCTCGAAAATGACTTTTGTTGTAAACGTTGAGGATGAGCGTAAGATTGAACAGCTAGTGAAGCAATTATCTAAGCAAATTGATGTGTTAAAGGTCAATGACATTACAGACAAATCAATCGTGCTTCGCGAGTTAGCGCTTGTAAAGGTAATTTCACCACCAAATTTACGACTGGAAATGAATTCAATTGTTGAACCATTCCGTCCGCAAATTATTGATACAGCGAAAAACGTTGTCACCTATCAAGTAGTAGGAGATCCAGATAAGATTGATGCTTTTATTGAACTAATTCGACCTTATGGTATTAAAGAATTAACGCGTACAGGGGCTACTGCATCTGTTCGTGAAACACAAAAAATCTCAAATACGCAGCTCTCTATTTTAAAATAGTTTGCATATAAAATGGATAGCTTTGGATACATAGACCTTAGTGGTTTACTAGCATCCGAAGTTTAAAAAAACAAACCAAAAATTAGGAGGAAACAAACAATGGCTACTATGTATTATGATCAAAACATCAACGAGGAAGTATTAAAAGGGAAAAAAATCGCAATCATCGGTTATGGTTCACAAGGTCATGCACATGCACTAAACCTTAAAGAATCAGGATTCGATGTAGTAGTAGGAGTTCGTCCAGGCGGATCTTTCGATGCAGCAAAAGCGGATGGATTAGATGTAAAGACTGTTGCTGAAGCAGCGCAAGAAGCAGATGTTATCCAAATTTTACTTCCAGATGAGCGTCAAAAAGCTGTATATGAGGCTGAAATCGCTCCACATCTTGAAGCGGGTAAAGCACTTATGTTTGCACACGGCTTCAACATTCACTTCGGTCAAATTACACCACCAGCAGATGTGGACGTATTCTTAGTTGCACCAAAAGGTCCAGGACACTTAGTTCGTCGTCAATTCCAAGAAGGT
Organism: Lysinibacillus sp. NPDC056232; assembly: GCF_042267565.1. Taxonomy (NCBI): domain Bacteria; kingdom Bacillati; phylum Bacillota; class Bacilli; order Caryophanales; family Bacillaceae; genus Lysinibacillus; species Lysinibacillus sp. NPDC056232. Next base: position 114,911 of record NZ_JBHJTF010000003.1, read on the forward strand.
GCTGGTGTACCAGGTTTATTCGCAATTCATCAAGATGCAACTGGTCAAGCAAAAGATTTAGCTCTAGCTTACGGTAAAGGAATCGGTGCAGCTCGTGGCGGTTTACTTGAAACATCATTCAAAGAAGAAACTGAAACTGATTTATTCGGTGAGCAAGCAGTACTTTGCGGTGGTGCTACACAATTAGTAAAAGCAGGTTTCGAAACATTAGTAGAAGCTGGCTACCAACCAGAATTAGCATACTTTGAAACGCTTCACGAACTAAAATTAATTGTTGACCTAATGTTTGAAGGTGGTATGGCAACAATGCGTTACTCAGTATCGGATACTGCAGAGTGGGGTGACTATGTGGCAGGACCACGTCTTATCGACGACTCTGTAAAAGCTCGTATGAAAGATGTATTAACGGATATTCAAGATGGTACATTCGCTCGTCGTTGGATTCAAGAAAACGAAAACGGTCGTCCAGACTATACAAAATTCAAAGAAGCTGGTGCAAATCACCAAATCGAAGAAGTTGGTGCTAAATTACGTGCAATGATGCCATTCATCAACGAAGGTAAAGAAAAAGTTGTGAGAGAAGTGGCTACAAGTGCGAAAAATTGATATTTTCGATACAACACTTCGCGACGGCGAACAATCTGCTGGGATTAATCTAAACACCGCAGAGAAGATTGAAATCGCGAAGCAACTGGAGCGCCTAGGTGTGACAATTATTGAAGCAGGTTTTCCTGCTTCGTCACCCGGTGACTTTGAGGCGGTAAACCGTATTGCTGGAACAGTGAAAAACTCGATCGTAACAGGTTTAGCTCGCTGTGTACAAAAAGATATCGACACAACTTGGGAAGCCATTAAAGTGGCCGAACAACCACATATTCATATTTTCCTAGCAACTTCTCCAATTCATATGGAATACAAGCTGAAAAAATCACCTGATCAAGTGGTAGAACAAGCGGTGGAAGCCGTAAAATATGCGAAAAAATTCTTTCCGCTTGTACAATGGTCTGCAGAAGATGCATTCCGCTCAGATCATGAATTTTTAGTACGTATTATGAATGAAGTTGTTGCGGCAGGTGCGACAACCATAAATGTACCTGACACAGTAGGATATGCATCACCACAAGAATATGGTGCATTATTTAAATTCCTACTTGAAAACGTAAAAGGTGCGGAACAGGTAAAATTCTCTGCACATTGCCATGATGATTTAGGTATGGCAACCGCTAACACGATTGCTGCCATTGAAAATGGTGCCTCACAAGTAGAGGGCACGATTAACGGTATCGGAGAGCGGGCTGGAAATGTTGCGCTTGAAGAAATCGCAGTTGCCCTTCATATCCGTAAAGATATTTACCCTGTAGAAACAGGTATTCATTTACAAGAAATTAAGCGGACATCTCAATTAGTCAGTAAGCTCACGAATGTGGTTATTCAGCCGAATAAAGCGATTGTTGGTAAAAACGCATTTGCACACGAATCAGGTATTCACCAAGATGGTGTGTTAAAAAATCCTGAAACGTATGAAATTATTTCACCTGCTCTTATTGGTGAAGGGGAGGTACCGCTCGTTCTTGGTAAACACTCAGGTCGCGCAGCATTCCGTGACCGAGCAGAAACAATGGGCTTCCATCTTTCGGATGAAAAACTAAATAAAGCATTTACTGAATTTAAAAAATTGGCTGACCGTAAAAAAGAAATTACGGAAGAAGACTTACTAACGCTTCTTACTGAGCAACAAATTCAAATAGAAGATGTTCCACTTTACGAACTAAAGATGGTACAGGTGCAATATGGTACAGAAAATATACCAACAGCAACAGCGATTGTTTTAACACCAGAAGGTATAGAGAAGACAGTTGTTGCAACTGGTTCAGGCTCGGTGGAAGCCATTTTCAATACGCTTGAGCAACTTGTACAAGGGGATATTCATGTGATTGATTACCGTGTTAAGTCTGTCGGTAAGGGACGAGATGCACTAGGAGAAGCCGTGATTAATATCCGATACGATGATTTATCGACTACTGGACGAAACTCATCACAGGATGTTTTAGAAGCATCGGCAAAAGCTTATTTAAATGCCATTAACCGTCATTTGATACAAGCAAGCCTTCGTGCACAGCCTGTAAGTTAATCGATCTTCAAGCTTCAGTAAATGTCGCAGATTTTGATGGTAGTGAATGGAATCAGCATAATGCATATTCCAAACGCAATTATGCCAATTACGTGTAGTCGTAATATTACTGACCTCACCTATTCATATAGGTGAGAGTCTAACTAAAATAGCGTAGTCAACGCTATACAAAGAAAGGTGTTTTGACGATGGAGAAAAAAATTACAGTACTTCCTGGTGACGGAATTGGGCCAGAGGTTGTTGCTTCTGCTGTACGTGTATTGCAGGTGATTGGTAAGCGATTCAACCATACATTCCATTTAGGTTATGCAACAATCGGAGGCGCTGCCATCGACCAACACAATAATCCACTACCAGACGAAACAATTGAGATGTGCGAAAATAGTGACGCAGTTTTACTTGGAGCCGTTGGTGGCCCGAAATGGGATAATAATCCACCTGAATTACGTCCAGAAAAAGGATTATTACGTATTCGCAAACACTTTGACTTATTCGCAAACTTACGTCCAGTAAAGGCGTTCCCGAGTTTACTAGATGCTTCACCATTAAAGCGTGAAGTAGCCGAAAACGTCGATTTAATGATTGTACGTGAATTAACAGGCGGCGTATACTTCGGGGAACCACGTATGCGTACTGAGAATGGCGCGATAGATACAACTGTTTACTCAACTGCAGAAGTTGAGCGTATTGTTGAAAATGCCTTTGAATTAGCACGTTTACGTGGAGGCAAATTATGCTCTGTTGATAAAGCCAATGTACTTGAAACAAGTCGTTTATGGCGCGAAGTTGTAGAAGCGAAGAAAAAAGAGTATCCAGATGTGCAAGTTGAGCACAATTTAGTAGACTCAGTTGCTATGAAATTAATTACAAATCCTAGCCAATATGATGTGGTAGTTACTGAAAATATGTTTGGAGATATTTTAAGTGATGAAGCATCTGTTATTACAGGCTCTTTAGGCGTATTACCTTCTGCGTCCATTCGTGGAGATAATTTTGGTCTATATGAACCAGTACATGGCTCAGCACCAGAAATCGCAGGCCAAGGTGTAGCTAATCCGGCAGCAACAATTCTATCAGTTGCCATGATGCTACAATATTCATTTGGCTTAAAAGAAGAAGCAGCAGAAATCGAACGTGCTGTAAGTGCAGTATTTGATGATGGTTACTTCACCGCAGATCTTGCACGTGGTGGCAGTCGTATACTATCGACGAATGAATGGACAGATAAAGTAATTAACGAAATAGATACAAGCTTTGTTTCAGAAAGCATTATGACAACATACATTTAAGAAATGAGTGAAGATAATGGGTAAAAATATAATTGAAAAGATTTGGGATAAACATGTTGTTTATCAGGAAGAGGGCAAACCGGACCTGTTATATATTGATCTCCATTTAATTCATGAAGTAACTTCTCCGCAAGCTTTTGAAGGTCTACGTTTGAACGGACGTCAAGTGCGTCGTCCAGATTTAAGCTTTGCGACAATGGATCATAACGTGCCTACAAAAAATCTACCGACGATTCATGATCCAATTGCACGTAACCAAATTGAGACGTTAGCTAAAAACGCTGAAGAATTTGGCGTTGAGCTTGCAGGGATGGGGCACCCTGACCAAGGAATTGTCCACGTAATTGGGCCTGAGCTAGGCTTAACTCAGCCTGGTAAAACGATTGTCTGTGGGGACTCTCATACGTCTACACATGGTGCTTTCGGAGCGATTGCCTTCGGTATTGGTACATCTGAGGTAGAACATGTATTGTCAACACAAACCCTATGGCAAAACAAGCCAAAAACAATGGAAATTCGTGTTGAAGGTGAGCTATCTGTAGGTGTAGCTGCAAAAGATATTATTCTAGCGATTATTTCTAAATTCGGTATCGGTGTCGGCACAGGATATATTGTGGAATTCACTGGAGAGGCTATCCACAAACTTTCTATGGAAGAACGGATGACAATTTGTAACATGTCGATTGAGGCGGGTGCAAAGGCTGGGCTAATTTCTCCTGACCAAACAACTGTTGATTATATCCGTGGACGCAAACATGCACCTCAAGAAGAAAAGTTTGAGGAAGCGGCAAAGTATTGGTTAAGCTTAGCATCCGATGAAGATGCAACTTACGATACAGTTCGAATTATTCAAGCTGAAGAAATCGAGCCATTCATCACTTGGGGAACGAATCCGTCAATGGGTTCAGGTGTTTCAAGTAATGTTCCAACACAGGCAGATTATGAGGATGAATCAGATAAAGCAGCTCTTCGTAAAGCACTTGCCTACATGGACTTAGAGGAAGGTCAACCATTAACTTCAATTGATATCCAACACGTATTTATCGGTTCTTGCACAAACTCACGCATTAGTGATTTACGTGCAGCTGCAAATGTCATCGAAGGGCGTAAGGTACATGAAAATGTATCAGCGATCGTTGTTCCAGGCTCCTATTCGACGAAACAACTAGCAGAAGCAGAAGGATTAGATAAAATCTTTACAGATGCTGGCTTTGAATGGCGTGAGACGGGTTGCTCGATGTGTCTGGCAATGAATGATGATGTAGTACCAGCTGGTGAACGCTGTGCATCAACATCAAACCGCAACTTTGAAGGACGCCAGGGAGCTGGTTCTCGTACACACTTAGTATCACCGCCAATGGCAGCAGCGGCAGCAATTGCTGGTCATTTTGTGGATGTTCGTGAATTCGTAAAGGAAACTGTGTAATTTCCATTTACACGGAAGGGATGATTGCAAATGGAACCAATTAATATCGTAAAAAGTGTGATAACACCACTTGATCGTAAAAATGTCGATACAGACCAAATTATTTCGAAAGAGTTTTTAAAGCGTATTGAGCGTACAGGGTTTGGGCAGTATTTATTTTACCATTGGCGCTTCGATGCAGAGGGCAATGCAATAAAGGACTTTGTGTTAAACAAACCTGAATTTAAAGACTCTAAGATTTTAGTAGCACAAGATAACTTCGGCTGTGGTTCTTCTCGTGAACATGCACCGTGGGCAATCTTAGATTACGGCTTCAATGTAGTGATTGCACCATCATTCGCAGATATTTTCCATAATAACTGCTTCAAAAATGGGATTCTACCAATCAAACTAACTGAAGCAGAGTGTGATGAAATTTTAGCAAAAGGCTTAGAAAAATCGTACACGATGGAAGTCAATCTTAAAGCACAAACAGTAACGGGTGAAGATGGTACAGTCTATAATTTTAGCATCGATCCTTACTATAAAGAAACACTGCTAAATGGTTGGGATGAAATTGCCCTAACCTTTAAATACGAAGAACAAATCGCTGCTTACGAAGCAAAACGTATTGCATATTAATAGAATAAGGAATTTCCTTTTGACTGAAGACACACTTGATGTTGTCTTCAGTTTTTTTATTGCATAAGGAAAGAGTTGCCGGGTTGAAGTGAACAATGCTCAGGTAGTGAAAAACTCATTGATTGGAAAATGATTAGTCCTTACCACTTTACATAATAAAAATACAGCATTAGTTATTGTAATTTGTTAATTATTTGTAAAAGAAGTATAACAAATTGAAGCAATATTTTGATAATATATAAATAGAGTTATGGTAAATAAATGAAATGTCCTTTAGTTCAGTTAATAGAACATTTACCGAAAAAAACTTTTATGAAAAGTGGAAGTAAGCTCTTACTAAATATAAGGGGCGGAACTATCATGACAATTCTGCAAAAATACAGCTTGTTAATTGGGGGCTTAGGTTTTTCTAAATTAGGGGACTGGATTTACCTTGTAGCGCTTAATTTATTTATATGGCATTTAACACAATCGCCGGCAGCGATGGCTGGAATTTTTATTGTCGGACCAATAGCAAGAGTTTTAACAAGTTTGGTAGCTGGCTCTTTTATTGATCGTATGAATAAACGCAAGTTGATGATTGCAACTGATATTATACGAGGTTTCATTGTTTTTTGTATGCCTTTTATGGAATCTATTTGGCTCATTTATACGCTGTTATTTTTAGCGAATATAGCGAGTAGTTTCTTTGGACCTAGTAGTACCTATTATATTACAAAGTTTGTTCCCTCAGAAGATAGACAACGTTTTAACGCAATACTTGGCACGTTCAATTCAGGCTCGTTTTTAGTAGGTCCAGCACTAGCAGGACTCCTCATCATGCTTTTTAATACGACAGTTACGATTTGGTTTAATAGCTTTACATTTTTTGTTTGTGCTTTGATCATTTACTTTTTACCAGATGTAGATGAGCTGAAGGAAACTTTACGGCAACGTATAACTTGGCACCTATTAAAAAGTGACTATCTAGCCGTCATAGCTTTCATTCGACAAAATTCATTATTTATAACGATTTATTTACTGTTTCAAAGTGTGTTTATGATTGCATTTGCGCTTGATTCTCAAGAAACAACATTTATAAAACAAGATTTAGCTTTATCCGATAGCTTATACGGAACCTTTATAAGTAGTGCAGGAGCCGGAGCAATTATAGGTGGAATGGTTGCCGCAAGCTTCGCTAAAAAATGGTCCACTCGATCATATATAGCTTTTGGTTTGTTCCTGACAATGTTGTTTTACACCGCCTTTTATGCTTCGACATCAAGTATTTTGGCATGTGTAAGTTTAGTTTTTCTAGGCTTTTTTATGGCATTTAGTAATACTGGTTATGAAACGTTTTATCAGCAAAATGTACCGCCTGAAATGATGGGGAGATTCGGTAGTATTTCTAGTATTTTTCAAAATATTTTACAAATCTCCTTAACCTTACTATTAGGTCTATTTGCAGAATTATTTATGCTTCAAATGACTGCAATTATTTTCGGCATTATAAGTATTCTATTGTCGATTTCATTATATTTTGTGCTATATTCCCCAAAAAACTACATCGGGTTAAAGGAGGAAATATTATGATTAGCTATTTACTTCGTTGTATTTTTTGTAAGAAAACATTTGAAGTTGTAGAAGGGACAAAGAAATATAAATTATATAAACAAAATATGAATGGGAAATTTTCCTGTGAAGATTGTGATAGAAAAATTGAATTAGAGGCAAGGAAAGGTCTATTGGGAAAACTTTAAATAGGGTAACGATAAACGGCATAGTAGAACATCTAATAAGAAGATTAGTACTCCACAATTTTCTAATGTAAATGCCCTGTCTTTCTACGGATTTCTCAGTTAAAATGAAAAAATAAGATGGAAGGTAGGGTATAAAGATGATTACAGTTATAGGTAGCATAAATATGGATTTAGTTGTACAAATGGGGGTTTTTCCAAAGCAGGGAGAAACGATCCTCGGTAAAGATTTTCAAACGATTCCAGGAGGCAAAGGGGCTAATCAGGCAGTAGCTGCGGCACGTCTTGGAAGTGAAGTCACAATGATCGGCTGTGTGGGCTCCGATAGTTTTGGTGAAACATTGCGCACTGTTTTACAGCAAGAGCATGTTCAAACTGATGCTATTACAAGTGTATCGGCACCTACTGGGATTGCTAATATTTTACTCTACAATAATGATAACCGAATCATTGTAGTGCCTGGGGCAAATTATGAATTAATGCCTGCGCATATAGAGGCAGCGAAAGAAATCATTCAAAAAAGTCAGATGGTCATTATGCAGCTAGAAATCCCAATGGAAACGACCGCTTATGCAATAAAACTTTGCAAAGAAGCGAATGTACCTGTTTTATTAAATCCAGCACCGGCCACAAATTTTGATGTGCAATGGATGGAGGATATTACTTATATCACACCAAATGAAACGGAGTGTGCCGAAATTTTTGGAGATGATATTGAGCAAGCATTAGAAAAATATCCTAATAAAATGATAATGACGCTAGGTAGTGATGGCGCACGCTATTTTGATGGTGAATATCCTATTCATGTTCCGGGTTATTTGACGAGAGCGGTAGATACTACAGGTGCAGGTGATACGTTTAACGGTGCACTCGCTTATGCTTTAGTTGAAGGGCAATCATTAGATCAGGCAGTGTATTTTGCAAATATTGCTGCTTCATTATCAGTCGAGAAATTCGGTGCACAAGGTGGTATGCCAACACTTGGAGCGGTTTATGCACGTATGGCTGGAGTTGAAGAATAAAGAGGAGAAGACTAACTCATTTACAAATTTATAAAAAATATTATTTCTTTTAGTCTGAGTGAGGAATAATATCTATGGTAGAAGGTTTTGTAGAATAAGAGTTATTGCCTATTTGTGACAACTGAATTTAAGTATATTGTCCTTTTTTGTCGTTATTTCTTAGTACTATGTATTAATAAAGGAATATTTTCATTTATAATAACTTTAGATACATACGAAAAGAGGTTTTGAGTATGACAAATATTGATAATGTGCCGATCGAATATACAGCCTCAGCGAATAATATTTTGCCACAGCTTGTTGATCATTTGCGACAATTACATGGCATTATTGTACAAAATACATATGTAAAAGATACAGCTAAACACTTAAATCGAATCATTCAAGATGCTAACAACGAAACGATGATTCTTATAGTTGGGAAAGAGCGTGTTGGAAAAACAACACTTGTGAATGGATTACTAGGACGTCAAGTTTTGCCTATTAGTGATCAGCATCCAACAGGGGTAAATACATTTTTGCGATACGGTGAACATGAAGAAATAAAGGCGTATTTTTTAGATGGTGTTGTAGCCATATTCGATATGAGCAAGCTAGAATTATTGACAACTGGTGATACTTTTGCATCTCAAATACTACGAGAACATTTAGATTACTTAGAAGTATATTTAAAAAATGATTTATTAAAATCAGTGACAATTATTGATTCTGTTTCATTGGAAGCTGGGGGAGGAGAAATGGCCTACTTCCCAGAAGCATTGATGAACCGTGTTGACGAAATCTTTTGGGTGCTACGCTCAGGTTCGATGGCTATTTATCCTGAAATATTATTGATGGAAACGTTAAAGGACAAAGGTGTTGAGCCTCTTTGTGTCATCAATGCCATAGATTCAAATGAAAATACAAAGACGTTTATCAATGCTGAGAGAGAACGATTGGGTCATTTAATAAGTGATTTTGTTGCTATCTCTGCAAGAGAAGCAATTGAAGCTACACAGACTAATAGTGATGAGCTGTGGCAAAAAAGTCAGTACGAGCAATTAATTTCAGAAATTCATCGAGTTGCAGAAAATAGTGATAAGAAAACGTATGGCATTTTAATTCGCTTCTTGCAATGGCTTGAACGATTCCGCTTCGAATTAACTGTTATTCCACAAAGAGATCCATTCCAATCTGCTGTTAAGAACATTGAAAAGTATACAGGCGATACCCAATACGAATTTTCACGCTATCAACGTGATTTAGCGATTGTGACTGAATATGAGCAAGAATACGAACAGGTTGCCGATGTATTTAAAAATGTTCAAACATTATACCAACTTTTACAAACCATTTCACAAAATGATTATTTACAGGATGAAATCGTGGAAAGCTTTACAGAAAAGGCTGTTGCTTATCAACAAATGTTACGAGAATATCGAAATATGCATAGCGAATATATACGTGAATATGATCGATTGGACGCACAGCATAAAAAAATTCACGGAAAAGGTCTTATGAAGGCTATCTTTGGTCAGCATACACAAAATGGATTTTTCAAGGAACGTGTTAACAAGTTAAATGAGCAGCAATTGGTTTGTATTGCGCAATATGAAAAAGTGCAAGAAGCGGAGGCATTAATGCTTCAGTCCATTCATTCAATACAAAGTTACCTTATGGAGTTAACGAAAAAACGTTTGGTACGTATTGAGCAAAAAGTTCAAGAGCTAAATCAACAACGTTCAAAAGAAAAGTGCCAATTACAATTATACGCAAATAAATTGAATGAATTTTCTTGTTTGATGGAGGCGCAGGGCTATATTAAAGAAAATATTCAGCCATTTTTAATGGACGAACAAATGCCGCTCAAAGCAAAGGATATTGACATGCTAAAAGAAACGATTAACAGTATTATGAGCATTGACCTGTCCAATAATGGCCTACTTGCACGTAGTCAGATGAACAATAAAATGGAGAATGCTGAGATTCCTTTCGATGTTCAGAAGAAATATCCATTACATACGTTAGCTTTAGCAGAAGTAGATGTAAAATCAAACGATATACCAGAAATTCCGAAAAAACTAGATGTTCAATATGAAGAATAGACGTTAAAGAAAATGTTCTAAAAGTAATTTATACTTTTAGAACATTTTTTTAGTATCTCGTGATTTTTTGCTCTTCACCACACGTTACGCTGATGCCCCTGATTTTTCGTGAATTGGGATTAAATTGAAACGAAATGAAATGTTTTTTCGTATAGATAGTAGGAGGGATTAAAATGATACGAATTAACGGACGTTTTACGGATGCGAAAATTTATTCAAATACAGCATTACAATCAGCTATCGATCAAATTAAAGAATTGGCAAATCAAGCCTTTATGGAAGGAACAAAAGTACGGATTATGCCAGATTATCATGCAGGGAAGGGCTGTGTTATTGGCACAACGATTCAGCTTCAAAATCGTGTAGTGCCTAACCTTGTAGGCATTGATGTTGGTTGCGGGGTATTTGTAGCTGAGTTAAATGAGGCGGATATAGATTTTTCTAAACTCGATGCTACAATTCGAGCACATATACCAAGCGGAAAGGATATCCATCAGGAAGTATCTCCTGCACGCTATTTTGTTGAATTCGAGGGGAGACAGTTTGTAGCGAGTGGCTTAAAGGATGACTATACGAATTTATCGCTGGGAACACTTGGGGGAGGCAACCATTTTATAGAGCTTGCAAAAGATGAAGCAGGTACACATTACTTACTTATCCATACTGGCTCGCGTTACGTCGGAGCTAAGGTAGCAAATTGGCATCAAAAAAGAGCCTTTGAAACATTGCAACGGGAAGATTTAAAAGTAAAAATAGCCGAATTGAAAGATCAGGGGCGCGAAAAAGAAATTCAAGCGATGATTAAAGCTTATAAAGAGCAAAATCCAATTGTACCAAAAGATTTAGCCTATTTAGAAGGTGAATATTTCCATGATTATATTCACGATATGAAAATCGCTCAGCAATATGCTCGGATGAACCGCTGGACAATTGCTGAAACAATCGCCAAGCATATGAACTGGCATTTTAACGAAACTTTTGATACGATCCATAACTATATTGATACGGAAACAATGACGTTAAGAAAAGGCGCCGTTCGAGCAAATAAAGGGGAGAAGCTCGTTATTCCTATGAATATGCGAGATGGTTCGCTCATTTGTTTGGGAAAAGGGAATGCAGATTGGAATTACTCTGCACCACATGGGGCAGGTCGTATGTATTCTCGACGTGCTGCAAAAGAAGCACTAAACATGGAAGATTTTAAAGAAACGATGCAAGGTATTTGGACAACATCCGTAAACGAAGAAACATTGGATGAAGCCCCAATGGCATATAAGCCGATGTCAGAAATTACATCTGTTCTCGAGGAAACTGCGGATATATTAAAAGTGATTACACCCGTTTATAATTTTAAAGCTAGTGAAGCAGCTAAGCCTTATGAGCGAAAAAATAATTCCTAATAATAGAAATTAGTGATACTTGTACTTACCCTTATCTATTAACATTATTTCTGGAATAGTATAGAATAGGCTTTACAAAGATGAAGTGGGTGGTTTTTTGGTATCTTCAAAAGATGTAGCAAAGTATGCGGGTGTTTCTCAAACAACGGTTTCAAGAGTGTTAAATACTCCTGAACTCGTAAAGCCGAAAACAATTGAAAAAGTGATGAAGGCGATTGAAGAATTAAACTATGTTCCAAATGATATTGCAAGATCGCTTGTTCAGAAAAAAACAGGCATTATTACATTGATTTCAGGTCCATTACATAATCCTTTTTTTGTTGATACAACAACTGCAATCGTTAATTATGTTAACGCTAGGGGCTATAAAGTAAATGTCTATTTTGGGACTGAAGATAATTTAGAGTCTATTTATAATTCTGTTTTGGAAACGAAGGCTGACGCGATTATTTTATCGTCTATGTTATATGAAGATAACTTATTTTTTAAGCTTGAAAAACTAGGCATCCCATTTATCATGTATAACCGTAAGCATCAGGAAAATAGGCATTTTGTAGAGATTGATAATGTGGAAGCTGGCTATCTAGCGACGAATCATATTTTATCTTTAGGTCATCAAGATATATGCTGGATTGGCGGTCCACATGAAATAAGTACTTTTTATGGAAGGTACAAAGGCTTTAAAAATGCATTAAAGGACAGCGCTATAAATATAAATACAGTGCCATCATTATTTACAAATACTAACAAAGGTGATATTGAACGAGTGTTTGAAGAAATACTAAAGCTTCCCACGAGGCCTACCGCTATTTGTGCAGCAACAGATGCAATTGCCATTGAAATATTAAATCTTTGTTTAGAACGAGGCTTTCAAGTTCCTAAAGATTTTAATGTTATTGGCATTGATAATGTGGAGCTTAGTAAACACCATTCGATTGCCTTAACAACAGTGGGCTTAGAATCCGAAAAAAGCCTCGGATTTATTGCTATTGAAAAATTATTTGAGGTAATGGAGAAAAAAAGTGCTTGCATCCAACAAACAGAATCTGTTAGACTTTTTCCAAGAAATACAACGTGTGAAAAATGAACTGATGAACATCAGTTTGTTTTTTACACTGTAATGGTTACGTATTCATTATTTTATTTTTAGAAATGAATACGTAACCATTTAATGAGAGGAGTGAGTTAGGTCTTGAAAAGAGGCTTATTTATAAGTGGACAATGGCAAATGACTGATGAATATATGGAGGTTCATGCCCCCTACTCAAATGAGGTCGTAGCACAATTTGCTATGGCAACTGAAGAGGATGTACAGCATGCAATTGAAAGTGCTCATGCAGCAGAATCCGAAATGGCAGCCTTAACAGCATTTCAAAAAGCAGAGATTTTAGAACAATTATCTGATCTATTTACAGAAAATCGAGATGAGGCAGCTAGAATTATTTCACTAGAATCAGCTAAGCCGTTAAAATATGCCTATGCTGAAATTGATCGAACGATTGAAACTTACAAATTTGCAGCAGAAGAAGCGAAGCGACTATCTGGTGAAATGATTCCGATGGATGCATCTAAAAGTGGAGAGGGTAGATTTGGTTATACAATTCGCGAACCTTTGGGTGTTATTGCGGCCATTACACCTTTTAATTTTCCGCAAAATTTAGTAGCCCATAAAGTTGGACCGGCATTAGCAGCTGGAAATACGATTGTTTTGAAACCCGCAACACAAACAGCGTTATCTGCTCATTTTTTAGCAAACCTATTGGCACAAACAAATTTACCAGCAGGTGCATTTAACTTAGTAACTGGGCAAGGAAAACTAGTAGGGGATGCATTTTTAGCAAATCCAAAAGTGAAAATGATTACATTTACTGGGAGCCCGGCCGTAGGTATTTCTCTTCGCAATCGCGCTGGCTTAAAGAAAGTCACATTAGAACTTGGTTCGAATGCTGGTGTTATTGTTGATGAAGGGGTTCAACTCGATAAAATCATGGACCGAATTGTTATGGGGGCTTTTTCAAATCAAGGTCAAGTTTGCATCTCCCTGCAGCGTATCTATGTAAAAGAAAATATAATGGATGAATTTTTAGAGCAGCTAAAAGCAAAAGTAGAACGGTTAACAATAGGGGACCCACTTGATGCAACAACAGATTTAGCGATGATGATTTCAGAAACTGAGCAACAACGTGCTGTCACATGGATAAAAGAAGCGGTAGCAGAAGGTGCGAAGGTACTGACAGGTGGTCGTATTGAAAACAATATTTTACTTCCAACAGTGTTATTGAACGTATCCTCTAATAGTCGAGTATCTTGTGAGGAAATATTTGCACCTGTAGTTATTGTCAATACTGTTTCATCAGTAGAAGAAGCCATTGACGCTGTTAATGATTCAAATTATGGCTTACAGGCAGGGATTTTTACACCCTCAATCGAGACGGCCTTTAAAGCTTCAAAGAAACTACAAGTCGGAGGTGTCATCATAAATGACGTTCCAACATACCGTGTAGATCATATGCCATATGGTGGCGTTAAAGAAAGCGGAACCGGTCGTGAAGGAATCAAATATGCCGTTGAGGAAATGACAGAAATGAAGCTAGTGATTTGGAATAACAATTAATCATGAGTCATTTAGAAAATCGACAGAAGGCTATTATGAATAGATAGGAGTAGAACAATTATGCATAAATTAACCTTTACTCCTGCGAGTTATACAGGCTGGGGTTGTTTGAATCAGCTACTACCGGAAGTAGAAAAATTCAAAGCAAATAATATTTTAATTATCACGGACCCATTTTTAAAAGCATTAGGTTTAACAGATCCTCTTGAAAAGTCTCTACTAGAAAATGGGTACTCTACAACTATTTACACCGATATTGCCCCAGAGCCACCGCTCGCAATTGGTGAAAAACTAGTTGCATTTACAAGAAAACATCATTTTGATGTAGTGATTGGATTAGGGGGAGGAAGTGCATTAGACTTAGCGAAACTTGCCGCGGTTTTAGCAACACATGAAGGGAAAGTGGCAGATTACTTAAATTTAACGGGAACAAAAACTCTTGAAAATAAAGGATTGCCTAAGATTTTAATTCCAACTACATCTGGAACAGGCTCAGAAGTGACAAATATTTCAGTACTGTCACTTGAAACGACGAAGGATGTTGTGACACATGATTACTTATTAGCAGATGTCGCCATTGTAGATCCTGCGTTAACAATTTCCTTACCGCCAAAAGTGACTGCTGCTACAGGTGTAGATGCATTAACACATGCAATTGAGGCTTATGTTTCCGTAAATGCAAACGAAGTAACTGATGCACTTGCGCTACAAGCTATAAAATTAATTAGTGGCTCTATCCGAACTGCTGTGTATGACGGTCAAAATAAGCAGGCACGTTCGGATATGAGTTATGGCAGTTATTTGGCAGGCTTAGCCTTTTTCAATGCTGGTGTTGCAGGAGTACATGCATTAGCATATCCTCTTGGTGGCCAATTCCATATTGCACATGGGGATTCCAATGCAGTGTTATTACCTTATGTAATGGGCTATATTCGTCAAAGTTGCGAAAAACGAATGAAAGATATTTTAGATGTAATGGGTATATCATCAGTGTATTTATCGCAAGAAGAGGCTTCCTATAAATGTGTAGATGCATTAAAGCAACTTGTACAGGATGTTAATATTCCGTCAACATTAAAAGGATTTAATATACCAGAATTAGCACTGGAACAACTAACTGAAGATGCGGTAAAGCAAACAAGAATCTTAGCACGTAGTCCGATGCCGCTTAAGCGAGAAGACATCTATACTATTTATCGTGCTGCATTTGATGGAGAGGTTCGAGAACCTTAGCCATTATAAAAAGAAAAGAGAAAAGTTATTTATTTTTAAATAGTGATAAACGGATCGAAAAAGTACTCGAATTAAAATGTCTAGAGTATCATGCGGAATTAATATTTATGAATATTTTCTTAGATATTCTGGTTCTCTACCTTGTGATTTGGTATAAAGATTTAGGAAAACCATCTGTAGATGATAAAGCACATCTCTTCTACTTAAAAGGCGTTGAATGCTACTAAATCCGACCGAAGGATTTGGATTTCTTTTATATGCAGATGATAATTTTCATGAATTAGAAAAAGCTACTAAGTTTCCAGGAACGGAGACTTAGTAGCTTTTTGCATGATCCAAGCTAAATCTTCATTTATAAATTCTAAGCTTCAGCATCAGGTGTAAATGAACGTGTCGCTAATTCAGCGTCAAGCATAAAGATTGCGTTGGAGTCATTTTCTATGCGTTCAATTTTACGAATTAATGTGTCAAATGTTGATTCTTCTTCTACTTGCTCGTCAATGAACCATTTTAAGAAAGCCATTGTCGCGTGCTCGCGTTCATCTAATGCGATGTCTGATAAATGATAAATACGGCGCGTCACTTCTTTCTCGTGTGAAAGGGCAGTTTTGAAGGCGTGTAAAATAGACTCGAAATGATTATCTGGACTATCGAAGCCATGGATTGTTGCACGGTAGCCCATATCACTTAGGAAATTATAAAATTTCATTGCATGAAAGCGCTCTTCTTCAGCCTGTACTAAAAAGAAGTTGGCAAAGCCATCATAATCTTGATCTGTGCAATACGCCGCCATCGCCATATAAGCATGTGCAGAGTAAAATTCAAAATTCATTTGTTCGTTTAGTGCTGTGTGTAGTTTTTCAGATAACATAAAAGATTTCCTCCCTTTGCAGTAAATACCTTCTGCATCTCTTATAGTATACAGCGAAAAAGGGCAGTGTTGCAATTTAATTGATTTTTATTCTCAATTAGAAAATTTAATCAATTAATTTTTTTATACGCCAAATTACTTCTAAAAGATTGACAAATAAATTAATGAAATCTAAGTATAGATTTAACGCCATACCAACAACTTCAGCATCTGAAACGTGATTATGTCGGATTTTGTTAAAGTCATAGACCGTATAGAGACTAAAAAGTAGTACAGTAATTCCCGCAATGATCAATGCGATCATATTGTTAACAGGGATAAACATAAAGACTAGTGAAAATACAATTACGACGATTAATACAGTGAATAAATAGCTTCCCCAATTAGAAATGTCTTTATTCATCATCATACCAATCAGTGCTAGCACAATGAAAATAGCTACGGTTGCTACGAAAACAAGTAAAACAAGCTGTTGCCCTAGTTCTGCAATGTAAAATTGTGTTGTCCAAAATAGTAAAATTCCCATTAAAAAGGGGATTGTATACATAATAGAATTAGCGAGCTTCAGACTTCGCACAAAGCAGGCAATGATAATAAGTACAAGAGTAATAATAGATAGCGGCATGACAACCGCTGGAGGTAATAATGTTGCTATGTACATTCCGACAACTGTCAATACCCACATAAAAGCAAAGTGTTTTAAAATTTTGTTTAAGTTTTGATTTTTAGCATACGCCATAAAGAAGATTCCTTTCTTTTGTAAAATAGCTTCTATATTAACATACGAACCAATTTCGAAAAAGATTCAACCATAAAAAAATTTGTATCACCATAACGAGGGATGGATTTCCGTTTGGGAATTACCTCGGTCTGGTGATACAAACACTAAACTGGTCTTCTTAAGGACCAAGTAATATTTTTACATATTATTTTGCATTCTTTCTTTGGTTTTTTACGCCAACTAAATAACCACCAAGGGCAATTCCAATTAAGACAATCCAGAAAATAGCCTTCCATATAGTTGAGTGTGGAAATTCATGTGGAATAATACCTAGTTTTTCGTGTGCTAATGTTAAAACAGCCAGCTTAACACCAACCCAACCAACGATTAAGAAGGCAGCTGTTTCAAGTGATGGGAATTTATCGAGAACTTTCACGAACCAACGAGCAGCAAAACGCATCATAATAACCCCGATAATACCACCTAGGAACATCACTGCGAATTGACCGGCATTAATGCCGCCAACATCAAAATTTCCGATATGAGGTAGTGTAACTGCAATGGCAACAGCCGCTAATATTGAATCTATGGCAAAGGCAATGTCAGCAAACTCAACCTTCAATACGGTCATCCAGAAACCAGATTGTTTTTTATTCTCCTGAATTTCCTCGGGATTTTGTGTGGCTTTTCGCGAATCATAAATATGCTTCGTTGACATAATTAATAAATAGGCAGCACCTAGAGCTTGAATTTGCCAGAAGTTAACGAGCGTTGTAATAAGAAATAGTGCCGCAAAGCGAAAAACAAATGCTCCCACTAAACCATATAGCAATGCTTTTTGCTGTTGATCTTTTGGTAAATGCTTAACCATAACTGCCATAACAACGGCGTTATCGGCAGCTAATAAACCTTCCAGTACAATTAATACGACGAGAACCCATGCGTATTCTAGTAAAATTGCCTCCAAATGTATTTCCTCCTTTATACTTTGAACAGAAATGAATAAACTGCTTTTAACTTATTCTTTGCTTTTTTAGGCAAAATAAAAAGACCCCTGCCTAAAAAATAGGCAAAGGTCTTGCTAAGCTAATTAATTGGTTGTTGCACAGAATATCTGTACGCCAAGATATGCCTTCACACCCGATGGTAAATAACCATGTAATGACGAATGTGAAATCAGATGCTCGTTCACATCTGCTAGCTACTCCCCTTTGACAAAATTGTCAAAAGCTATTCAATTCTTTATACATGGATTATAACATGCTGATAGTTAATTGCAAATAAAAAATGTAAAGCTAATTAACTTCTTTCAGCATATATTTTTAGATTATTCCTTAATGGTCCCAGTAAATATTTTACGACCAGAATTTACTTGGTTAACGGTTATTTTTAATTTACTAATAGAATTAGGTGTTAGTGGGATTTTTCCATCCTTCTCTAGTTTTTTCCACACTTTCACATTTTTTCGATATAGCTGTTCAGAAAGGCGATAAATATCAATATCTTGCGCTAATGCTTCTTCATACGTTGTTTTAATTTCTTTTTTCACTTCTTTGATAATCTTTTTCCTTATTTCTTCTTCTGAAACATCTGTTTTGAAACCATTTAAAGTTGCATTTAATTTTACATTTACCTCAAAGGTTACTTGACTATTTTTAACAAGTGGTTTGATATTTACCTTTATTTTTTCCAATGTTGCCGTTAAATAATCTGTTTCGTTACCTTCTAACTTGAAAGTTATTTCACCTCTATGCGTGCTATTATGCATCCATTGTATGCCTCTTGCAGCATCATTTTTAATGAAGCCTTTAAACCCATCTTTAGAAAGCACACCGACCCCTATAAAGGCAGTATCCTGACCTTGTTGCGCTGCCGTTTCCCAGTTTTTATTGATGGTTACATAAGGGATGCCAATTTCGTGATTTGGTTCATTTAAACCAATAACTAAATTTTGAAAATTAACGGGCTCGATAAATGTTTCTTGATCTTCTGTGTTTAAAGGATTACTAAGCTTTGACGTTGTTATAGATTTATTCAAAATGGGCGTTAAGAGAAGGATGTCTTTTATAGGGTCTTTTGTACAATAGGTCCATATTTGATACCTTGTTTCCCTAGAGCGCAATACACTGTCTATAATGGAGAGGGCATTTTTATCTTGCATTGCTTCCTCGGAGAAAATAATGTAAGTCATATGCCCCCAAAACACTTTCTGGTCGATGGAACGAAATAATTTAAAAAGTGCTTCTTCCAACGTTTTTCCCTTAGCTTGTCCAACCTCTGCTGTTGCTGCTTGAGGATTAGAACTTTCGGATTTTGCTACATTGGTGAAGTTAATTAATTGCAGGTATATTTCATATTGACCCTCTTTATAATCAATACCAAGGCCATCAACGTAATACATTCTTTGAGGTTCGGTAACATCCCAACAACCTGAAAGAAGTAGTGAAGTAGCTAAGCTTGATAGTAAAATCATTTTTTTCTTCATTGCTTCTTCCCACTCGTTGGGGTACGAGTGTTATCTTGAGGTGCAAGTGCTTTATTTCGCTCCGTGTAACCTTTTGGCGATAAACGGAAGATCGATTTTTTAATAGTCATCCAGTTTAAATCTGTTGCAAGATTCATGTAAGAGTAACCATAGATCCGGATATTACATAAGTAAAGAAGTGTAAAGTAAAGTGAGATGAAAAATCCAAATAAACCAAAGAAAGCACTGGCAAGAATGAACGTAACACGCAATATACTAATGGTTGTGACAAGAGATTGGTTCACAAGAGTAAAGGATGCAATTGTAGAGATCGCAATAACCACAATCATTTCTGGACTTGTCACACCTGCACGAATGGCTGCATCACCAATAATTAAACCTCCAACAACACTTATCGTACCTCCAATAACAGAAGGCAGACGTAAGCCTGCTTCTCGAAACAATTCAAACATTAGTAGCATTATTAGCATTTCGAGAGAGGAGGGGAGAGGTAGACCTGTTTTTGCTTGGACAACTGTTGCTAAAAGTTGAAATGGTAGCTGATTTTGGTGATAAGTCGTCAGAGAGAGCCAAAATGCAGGCAACAGCAAACCAATTAAAATGCCCATAATCCTCAAAAGTCGTTCTATAGAACTGAAAACGATGGGATATTCATTATCTTCAGCAGATTTTAATAATAAAAATAAATTGACAGGTGTGATAACTGCATAAGCTACACCATCGACGAAAATGAGAAAACGTCCTCTAATTAGAGCCTGAATAGCATAATCAGGTCGTCCAGTATAATCGAATTTCGGGAAAAGCTTGGAGTTTTTATTAATTTTCTCCATTAAAATATCCCCACTAAAGACAATATCGGTATCTACTGTAGCAAGTTGTTTTTTAATTCCATGTAAAATATCCATATCGACAATATCGTCAAAATAAAGAATAGCCACAGTTGTTTTTGAACGTTTTCCTAATTCCACTTTTTCAACACAAAATGAATTTGTAGGTAAACGTTTTCGTAATAGTGCAATGTTGACGCGAATATCTTCAATAAAGTTATCCCTTGGACCCTTAACGAGTACTTCCATCCTCGTTTCTTCAGGATTTCGATTAGGCTTTTTAGCGATATTACTAGCATATAAAAGTTCTTCCTCTTCAAAATAAAGCAATAGGAAACCAGTATAGACAAAGGTAATGGCTTCTTCTTTATCTTTGACTTTTTGAAGAGTGGGGACATGAAGCTGCTGTGTAATATTTTCTTCAAAGGTTGTATTATCTAAATGATCATAAAGATATTGGATTCGCCGAACAATGACTTCATTGAGCATTTGCTGGTCGATCATCGCATCACAGGTAACGAAATGAACCTTTTTTTGATTAAATGTATATTCCTGAAATTGAATATCTGCGGATTTTTGAAATAGTTTTTTTAAAGTGTTTAGGTCTATAGCCTTCTCCTGCTGAGGCATTATGATTCACCACTTTCCATTTCTTGTTTTTCAGGTTTCCCTTTTTTAGAAGACTTCTTTGAAAAGAAAGCTACGAGTACGAAAAAAAATGACAAAAGTAAAAAGAAAATAAAAGTAATTGATAATATATAGTTCCCTTTCACCTTCAAAAATATGTTTTCATTTAAAATAATTAGCGGCAGACAAATTAGAAAGAAGGGAGGAGCTATCATTTTCCATATTTTCTTCGGATCCCCAGTCATTTTTAATAGATCCGCTATAACATATAAGAAGAAGCTAACTCTTATAAATGTTCCAGTAAGCCATTGATAAATAGAGAAAAAGTCAAGATGCTCAATATAGCGACCAATCGATACTAATCCCCATTCCTCGTAGGCAGGATATCTTTGCTTTGCAGCTTCGGTAGGACCAAATTCTGCAATTGCGCCCATGAGCGGCCCTAAAGTAAGCCCCAATAAAATGAAAAGCATAATGCCAAAATGATACCAACGAATGCGGTCTTTAAATTGGTGCTGTAAAAATAAAAGCGTTAATAATTCAATAAATCCTGATGCTGGGTAAATCATCCCTTTTAAAACGGGTTGGAACCCATGCTCAAAAAATGGACGTAATAACTCGTAATCTTTTACCTGTATATTTGTAAATGCTACAAAAAAACCAAAGACTACTACACCGAATAAGACAAAGACATTTAAAATAACAATGGTTTGTAAACTTGTTGTAACAAGTAAAATACAAAGAATTGTATAAATGAGTAATAAGATCATGGCCGGTGTTTGAGGTAAAAACGTTGAGTTTATCCATTGCAATGTTTCAACCATCGTAAAAGCAGCCAGAATGAGTAAATAAATTACTATAATATAAATGACAATTGTAGAGCCGATTTTCCCGATTTTCCCCTCTAACCAGTCTCGAATAGGTTCCTGATTTGTCTTTTTTTGAATATAAACTAAAAGAAATAGCCAGAAGAATATAATAACGGAGGCCAATAATACAGATGCCCAACCATCTCTCCCCGCGACGTCTAGTATAGGGGGAATAATGGTTACGTGATTTTTTAAGCCAATAACAGTCATAGATAAGAAGACAACATGTAAAATACTAATTGATCCTACGCCTTTCATATAAAAACCCTCTAACGTTAATTGATACACTTTAGCTTTGACAAAAAGTGAGAGGATTATAAGCGTGACAAACTACTCTGAAAAGAAGAATTTTAAAAAATAAACCTTTCATCAGCTTCGTAGTTTATTACAGAAAAAAGCGAGGTATTTGACGATTGAAATGCCAAATAACTCGTATTTTGGAATAATATTCTTTCTGTGTGCTGGAAGAAAAACTGCCCGTAAAAGTACGATGGGTGACGACTAATAATCCGTGGGGGAAAGAAACCTCCACGGATTAAAGAAGTTTAACTATATTAGCAAATGCTTAATGAATATAATTAGAGCTTACAAGATCATTTTTTAAGACATCAGTTGGGATTTCGAATTCTACTACACCCATAAAACCAGGCGCTACTTCATATTTATCGAATGAGATAACAAGTTTCCCTTTATTAGAAATATAAAATTGTTGGTCTGCTTTAATAGCTGTAAAATTGTCCATAAGATCTTCATCTGGAAGTCCTGCACCCTTTATCCAATAAACTTTATCTTGGTTCGATGCAGCGATTTGTTCACGCATTTGTTCCTTAATGTTTTCACTGATTGTTTTAATATAATCATTATCTTTAAACAACATTGGCAGTGTAAGTAAAATTTCATTTTGTTTATCAATTGTATCGTAGTGCATTACTGTAGAAGACGATGCAACTGTATTGACAGTATAACGTCCAATCGACAAGATTTGGTCATTATCTGTTTTCACTTCATAGCCACTATCTACGCCTAAATGACCGCCACCATTAGCCTTGATATCACCAACTTCGGCAATAAAGTCATTATAAAGAGCTTTCCCTTCTGAACGGTATTTTTCATTTAAAGTATTGGCAAGATCTTTATTTTCTAAGTTTTCAATAGAAGGTACTTTAATGTCAGCATCATAGGTTTCTTCTTTTACTTCATATTCAGTCCATGTTAAGACTTTTACGACACTACCAACAACTGGAATGTCTGAAAGTGTTCGTGCCATTGCAGGGCTGACATTTAAACCAGCTGTAAAAAGCATTGCAGCTGCCGCAGAGCCTAGTAACCATTGTGGTGCTCGTTTTTTTCTTTTCTTTTTACCTTGTTTTAGTGCGTTTTCAACCACAAAATCAAGCTCCTTTGGAATTGATACCTCATTATATTGTTTTTCTAATTCTTTTAATTTTTCATCCATGTGCTGTTTCTCCCTTCACATCTTGTAATTGAATTTTCAATAGTTTTAACGCTTTATAAAGACGGGATTTAGCGGTACTCAACTTAATGTTAAGGATATTTGCAACATCAGCGAGCTTTAAGTCTTCAAAATAGTGTAAAATGACAACTTCACGATACATAATTGGTAATTCATCTAACGCATGCTCTAAATCAACGTTTTCGTAAACATCCTCTTGCGCAGGAGTTAAATATTGCAATGTATCATCGTCTGTCACCTGTAAGCGTTTATGCTTACGTAAAAAATCTATGGATGTACGTACGACGATTTTATAAAACCAGCTTTTCATATACTCGACATTTTCTAGTCGATCGAGAGAAAGCATTGCTTTTTGAATACTGTCTTGTACAACATCAAGTGCGTCCTGTTCATTTTTCGTATAGCTATACGCGAGCAAATAAAAACGCTCTTTCTGTTCGCGAATTAACTGGACAAATACCTCTTCATGTTGAAATGCATTTCTTGTTTTCATGTCCAAAGAAGCTCCTTTTTAACATTTTTAAATTGTATACAAGTACTAGACGTATGAAAGGGGAAAAAAAGTTGAAAGCATAAAAAAACTTATCTTATTCTTGTTAACTTCAAAAATAAGTCATTGGTACTTGGTAATTTATCCCGCATAACTGTCAGTAAAAAATCGATTTGTAATAATCATCAGTGCGGATGAAGAAATCCTCCACTGGTAAAGTTGCACTATGCAGTACATTTTACTGTGGTGAAAAATCATAGCAAATTATAATCCTTTTACAATTGCTTAGAAAGGGGAAAGAGTAAATTGGTCACAATTACAAATAAAATTGGCTGGGGGAGGAAGAGCATCTAAGTAGCTGGAATTGCAATCGAAGAAAATATCCTAAAAATATGATCGAAATGAGAAAGTGTCTCTGGAATTTTTTCTACATGAACCATCTCGTACATATAGTAGAGTGAAAATACAAGCAATTACTCTTCAGCTGCTTTTTGGCAGGATATCTTTTATGTATGTTGATTGTATATCTTTCTTTAAGTTTTGCTCTTGGCCCTGGAATAGGTGAAATTTTTTCTCAGAAAGGAACATTAGGTATGAAAAAGTCAAAAGACGCTAAAGATTTAAAAGATAGTTTAATACCATTGGGAATCATTTTTGGTAGTGCTTTCGGTGAGATTTTTGGCATGTATTTCAAACCAAACTTTCTAGTATTTACAATTGGCTTAGGGGCTGGAATAGGTTATTTATTTGGAGTTATTGCTTATGGAATTTATAGTAAGAAAGAATAATTATAGACAGAGAAGTATGAATAACTGAACTTTAATAGAAGCATGCTGTATTTTTAGCATGCTTCTATTTGGTCGATAAATTGATAACTACTTATACAATTTCTTTAATGAAAAATGCCATAGCTAGTTTGATCTTCATTATAACTGCATGGAAAAATTGATAGATATAAGGAATCAATCATGAAAAATAGTCATATGTATTTTTCAAAAGTAATAGAATTGTCACAACGATAAATAAATTACGTACATACCCGCTGCCACGTTTAATGGCAAATTTAGAACCAACAATTGCACCAGCAATTTGTGCAAGTCCCATAGGCATAATTTATTTGCCCTAAGTATATAAACATAAGAAGGGCTGCGATATTACTTCCAAAATTCAGAAATTTGGCATTGCCCGCTGATTTTAAAAAGTCGAAGCCAACTATTAAAAAGGCAAACAGTAGAAATGAGCCTGTCCCTAGCCCTAAAAAGCCGTCATAGAAGCCGATTAAGGTAATAATCACGACAAAAAATGCGTAACGCTTAGGTGTTAATATTTTATAGGTAGAAATGCTACCCCAGTCTTTCTTGAAAATAGTATAAATAGCTACAGCTGCTAGCATGACAAGCATAAGTGGTTTTAGAACACTAGGATCCATAAGGTGGACAATCCATGCACCGATCATTGAGCCTATAAAAACAAAAGGGAACAGTTTATAAACGGCTTTAATATCCAATTTACCAGAGCGATAAAATGTTATAGTGCTCGTTAATGACCCCATAGTACCTGCTAACTTATTGGTAGCCACAGCTGCAGTTGGTGGAAGGCCAACAAACATAAGAGCGGGTAATGAAATAAGTCCGCCGCCTCCTACAACAGAATCGATAAATGCGGCAAGAAAGCCAAAAAAATAAGAATGAGTAAAATGTTTACATCTAAATCAAAAGGCACGTAGGTCATCTCTTTTCTATAATAATAATCTGATAGTAGCGAAATGAAAAGTAACTGTAAATAGCTTTAATTATATTTTTCTATTAATTTCGAGGATTTGATCTCTTTTGATATTTTTAAATTCTTTAAAAATCAAAAATATTCTACTTTATGTGTATATTTTAATGTATTATGTAGGTGATGATGTTTTTTGCGTAAAGGGGACGTGATGACATTTGAGTTTAGGAAATCATGTAAGAGTATTTGTTTGTGTTGTATGTATGGGGCTACTTGTCGGATGTGTGTATAATGCCAAAAAAGATATAACTGATAATGAATATATCGATACTGTAAAAGAAGGGTATTTGGGAGATTTTTCAGAAGTATCTGTTCGTAATGCATTTAATTATGCATTTTTTGAACCATATTGGCGATATTATCAGGCAAAAACAGGCGAGCATGTTGTCGAATTATCAGGTGATATTACATTTGAAGATGAAAAAGGACATGCCATTTTACAGTTCGTAGTGGATGAACAAACAAAGCAATTTTCTATTTATGCAATGAAATTTAATGATGTCGTATTGAATCCCAAACAAAACCGGTTGCTTATTGGCATGGTTTATGACACATGGCATGCAAAGCGGCTTGCCTATGAGTAAGGTCTTTTGCTTTGTAAAAAGAACTTCCTATATTACAGTAAGGAGGATGCTTAGACAGAGAGGGTGTCTTCAATGAGATTAAGTATTTTAGATCAAATGCCTATACCAAAAGATCATACTGCTGAGGAGGCTTTTCGGCGTACAGAACAAATAGCGCTTTTAGGTGAAGAGCTTGGCTATCATCGTATGTGGTTAGCGGAGCACCATAATAGCCATTCACTGGCAAGTTCAGCTCCCGAGGTTACAGCTGCTTTCCTAGCAGCGAAAACAAAACGTCTTCGTATCGGTACTGGAGGCGTGATGATGATGCACTATTCTCCATATAAGCTGGCAGAGGTTTTTAAAACATTAAGTGGCTTGGCACCAAATCGTATTGATTTTGGCGTCGGTAGAGCCCCTGGTGGTGACCATGCCTCTATTTATGCGCTAGCAGAGGGAAGAAGACAACGTTTTACAGAGCAATACGATAAGCTCGAAATCATTTTAAAACTGATGAATAATCAAAAAACAGGCGAAGATGTCTATGATCAAGTGATAGCGGCACCGGTGAATATCCAATTACCTGAGGCTTGGTTACTTGGGTCTAGTGGGCAAAGTGCTATGCAGGCAGGACGATTAGGTGTGGGTTACTCATATGCACAGTTTTTCACTGGCAATATGTCAAAGGATATATTTGATACGTATAGAGATTACTTTATACCTTCCTATTATATGGAGAAGCCACAAATTATCGTTACTTATGCGGCGACAGTTGCAGATACGTTAGAGGAAGCGGAATATTTGGCAAAGCCGATCGATATTACACGTCTTCATCTCATGAAGGGACAAATCATTCAAGCGATGTCACCTGAGGAAGCAAAGGATTATCCACTTACGGAGTTGGATAAAATGACAATCGCCAATAATCGAAAAGCCAATCTTGTCGGAACACCGAAGGAAATCGCTGAATTTTTAGTAGCAGAGCAAGAGCAATATGGATTTGACGAAGTGATGCTAAACTGCAACCAATACGCACTAGAAAGTCGCTTGAATACTTTTACGCTAGTTGCAAAGGAATTAATAGGAACGCCACAGCTTTAGCGGCGAGAGTACTTGCACAAAGAAGAATTGCTTTAAGTATTTTATTGAACTTACTAATCAACCAGAGTAGCTTCGAATTTGCTAGTGAAAACTATGAATCATGAAATAGGATGGACAGCAAATAATCAAGACAACACGAATTTAAGGATCGATACTAATGAACTTGCTTGCGTGGCAAATAGGGATTTCCTGTACAAAAATAATTAGGGGAAAACTGAAATGTGTACAGGTGATAGTGGTGAAAATATAAGGAACTTTGTGGAAAATAACAAAAGAGAAGCTATGTTCATCAGTATATGTGAACATAGCTTTTTTGATTTAAACTTATAAAATTAAGAGTTTAGGTCTTTAAAGAAATTAAGATTTTATTAATAATACGTTTTTGATGTTTTAAAGAGGTTTAGTAGTTCGCCCATGCTATAATGATAGTAATAAAAAAGAGGTGATACCTGATGAATCGAAAAGCAATACGAAGAATTCCGTTAGATAAGTTTTTTGATTTGAAGGTTGATTTTGCCTTCAAGCAATTGTTCGGAAATGAAAAGAATAAAAAAATTACTATTGTCTTTTTGAATGCGGTGTTAAAGCTTACTGGACGAGATACTATTAAAGAAGTAACATTTATTCAGCATGAATTGGGCGGTGAATATCAGGACGATAAACAATCTCGGCTCGATATTCTTGTGAAAACACAAAAGGGCGATTTTATCAATGTAGAAATTCAACTATCCAATCAGCATGATATGACAAAGAGAACGCTATATTATTGGGCAAAAATGTATGAGTCACAACTAGTAAGAGGTATGGGGTATAGTGAATTGCGCCCAACTATTACGATCAATATTTGTAATTTTACAATGTTTAAAAATAACAAAAATTATCATAGTACTTATCATCTGTACGAAGACAGAACGTTATCAAGGCTAATGCCAGAAGAAGATGTTTTGGAAATTCACTTTATAGAGATGAACAAGTTTATTACTCTCTGGCATGAAGAAAAGTTGGATGCCCTTGAAAATATATTAATTCGATGGTTGTTATTACTTGGTATGGTTGATGGTCGTAAAAAGAAAGTATATGCGGATATATATCGTGAATTGGAGGAGTTAGCGATGAAGGATGAAAACTTACGTGCAGCATTTGATACATGGGAAGAAATCAGTCAATCCCCTGAAACTATTCTTGCTTATCAGTCTCGTTTAAAGTATATCCTAGATGAAGAAGCTCGCTACATTGATGGGATCAATAAGGGAAGAGAACAAGGGAAAACAGAGGGAATAAAAGAAGGGCTAGAAAAAGGGCGTAAACAAGAGCAAATAGAGTTAGTGAAAAAATTACTACAACGTCATGAACCGATTGAAGAAATAATGGGTTTATTAGGCTTATCGAGAGAAAAAATTGAAAGAATAAAAAGTCTAAATTTACATGAGGAATAAGAAGAAGTAACAGATAATAACTTAACAGAACATTTATTGTAAGGCGAAAATTTCATAAATCCTATAAAAAATGTCCAATGCAAATGTATGCATTGGACATTTTCACTTTACACTCTAGCTGAGTCACTAATAAACTGTGTATCTTTATAGTACATATTTTTAACAAGAACGTTAGGACCTAAGCATTTTACAGCCGGACAGTGGCAGTTTAGTGATTTCGCTAAATCTGTTGCCATCCATTTATCAAAAATTGCTGGTAATTCGTCGTTTGCAATATTGCCGAGCGCTGGTGTATCGCCAAAGTCTGTCACAATGACATCACCTGTAAAGATATTGACATTTAAGCGAGAACGACCATCTGGATCATTGCGCATCGTAACGTTCTTTTCTTCTCGTAGTCGTTTTAGGAGTTTTTGATCTTCCTCATTCATGCTACATGGATAGAAAGGTAGCGTACCAAAAAGCATCCAAGTATTTTCATCTCGAACATCAAGTAGATGATGAATCGCATCACGAGTTTCCTCAAGTGATAGAGATGTAAGGGAACTTGCGAAATCTGAAGGGTACATCGGATGCACCTCATGGCGTGCACATTTCATTTCATTGATGATTTGGTTATGAATATGTTCTAAGTACGGTAAAGTTTTTTTGTTTAACATTGTTTCCGCCGATACCATTACACCGTGTTCTGCAAGCATTTTTGAGTTATCAATCATGCGTTGGAATAAAGCTGCACGCTGTTCATAAGTCGGTTTTCGCTCCATCATGGCAAAACCTGTTTCGACGAATTCATCGATCGTACCCCAGTTATGTGAGATATGTAGTACATCTAAATACGGTGCAATCAGTAAATAACGTTCAGGCTCCAATGTTAGGTTGGAATTGATTTGTGTTCGCACGCCACGTTCATGCGCATATTTCAATAAAGGCAATACATAGTTTTGAACGGATTTCTTAGACATCATCGGTTCTCCACCAGTAATCGAGATAGTTTTAAGGTGTGGAATATCATCAAGACGCTTTATAATTAGCTCAATAGGCAGTGCATCTGGATCTTTAGTTTGTAATGTATAACCAACCGCGCAGTGTGCACAGCGCATATTACAAAGTGTTGTTGTTGTAAATTCAATATTAGATAGGGTCATATGCCCATGTTGTTCAACATCTAAATACGCTTCCCATGGATCAAAGGCAGGCGTAATTTTTTGTAGAGTCGTCATAATTCGTACATCTTCCTTTCTAGCATTCTATTGTCTCATATTCGCTGTTATTTTCAAATATGAAATTATCGAAAGGGCTATTTTTAGGCAAGATGATCATTTTTATTACGCAATGAAGGAAATATTTTTCAAAGTTTCCCTTGTGTGATTATTCCTAAAATTCCGCAAAGTTGACAGGTGGGTGAATTTACTGTTATTTTTCTAAAAAAACGTTATGATAGAAGGAATGATATGGTAATATAGCACCAAAGAAAGTAGGGAATGACATGACTAACTATGAAACATTATTGTTTGACGTGGATGACACATTATTAGACTTTGACTTAGCTGAAAATGCAGCACTTGACCGTTTATTTAAACAGGAAAATATTGCAGCAACTCCGACGATGATAGCGCGTTATAAAGAGATTAATGAATCTATGTGGCGTGCTTTTGAACGCGATGAGGTGTCTAAAAATACATTACATAACACTCGATTTTCGATTGCGTTAAAGGAATTCGGCTTAGATGTAGATGGGGAATACTTTGAAGCGGTCTTTCAAAAATATTTGAAGGAGGCACATCATTTTGTAGATGGTGCCTACGAAGTAATCGAACAGCTTGCCGATAATTATGATTTATATGTCGTTTCAAATGGTAAAACAATGACTCAAAATAAACGACTAGAGGATGCAAATTTAGCACAATTTTTTAAAGACATTTTTATCTCGGAGCAAACAGGCTATCAAAAACCGATGCCAGCTTTTTTCGATTATGTTTTTGATCGTATCGATCATATAAATAAGGATAAAACCTTGATTATTGGTGATTCTTTAACATCGGATGTTAAAGGCGGACTACAAGCCGGAATTGATACATGCTGGTTTAATATACGTGATATTGAAAATACAAGCGATATTCAACCACATTTTGAAATTAAAAAGCTTCATGATTTACACATATTGTTAGATATTAAAGTAACAATTTGATAAGTACATGTCTAAACTACGCTTCAACTGTTCGTAAGCCCGAACAGTTGAGGTGTAGTTTTTTTGATAGAACCAAGCTCTAAAAGTACCATACTTATAGAGCCAAAATGTTAGCGGTGATTTTGAGCGTAGCTGGAAGAGTATAATAAATCAATTTAGCCGAGCATAATAACGTCACGGCTTTATTGTTGGGGTAAATGAGTGAGGGTAGTGCACTAAAATGTATAAAAATCTATAGAACGGGCAAAACCTTTTATGAGACTAGTTTCCATGAAAGGGGAAAATACAATGAATACTGTTTTAACTGTAAAAAAACGCGATAAAGGGCGTCAATCATCATTAACTCAACTTAGACAGAACGGTGCTATTCCGGGCGTTGTATATGGCTATCAAATGGAATCGACAGCGGTATCACTGGATGCCAGACAATTTGCGAAAATGTTAGCCCAATTCGGCAATAAAAATGTCTTTCAATTAGATGTAGACGGTAAACGGGTCAACGCAGTATTAACAGAAGTACAACGCTGTGCGTTAAAGGGCAATGTTAAGCATGTAGATTTTAAGTCCATTAATATGGCAGAGGAACTAGAGGTTGATATTCCAGTAACGGTTAGCGGTAAAGCTATTGGAGTTGCAGATGGTGGATTCCTATTACAGCCTAATCGTGAAGTTCGCATAAAAGTAAATCCAACAGAAATCCCTGAAACAATAGAGGTTGATGTGACTGATGTAGCCATCGGGACATCACTTTATGTAGGAGATATTCGCGAAAAGTTTACCTTTGAAATTTTACAAGAAGATGATTATACATTAGTGACGATTACGCCGCCTGCTGCTGAAAATGTGCAGGAGGACACAGTAGATGGAACCCCTGAAGTAATCGAGGCTACTGGGAAAAATACAGAGGAATCGTAAAAAGAAAAAAGCTACATCATTCCATCAGATTAGCCTAATGGATGATGTAGTTTTTATTATGTGTTTTAACAGATTTTTTAGATTTTATTTATATAAATAGGTTTACTGCATTCAATACTCTAGTTTTGTATAATGGAGGAGAAAGGGTGTGATAGTATGATAGAACAATTTTTGACTTCGTATTTTGTCAAAAATGGGGAACACCTTGAAGTACCTCCAAAATATTTTTCAGATACAATTAAGCAGTATACGGTAGCAAAACAAACTGCACGAACGTATCGCAATGTATCGTTTTTAAAGGTAGGGCAACTAACAACAACAAAGCCATCACAAGAGCTTATAAATTATAAATTTACAAAAAATGCAAAGCGAAAGCTAACAGAAGATTTTTCTACAATTCAAAGCTGGATTAAGGAAGGGTGGATTATAGAAGAAATTGTTTTCGCACAAGATGGACGTACCGCAAAAGCAATCCATTACCGAATTGGTCAAAGTTTAAAGTACTATTTTGATGCTCAGAACGAGCTGCAGACGCAAAGGTTAGAAAATTATGCATTGCAGCTGCAAAAAAGTGCTGACATACAACCAATAAAAGAACTCCAACAAGCTGTGCATCAATTAAATGAATTTGTAGCAATGCCAATCGAAAAATTGGCACATACGACAAAATTATTATCCCATTGGTCGATTGAAAAACGATTACGTTTTTTACATTTTTCAATCGGCTTTTTCCAATTGGCAAATGAAGGATTACTGTTTGATTTTAAAGAAATAGGTGCAACGCTTTTTGATAAAATTGGTGGCTCTAAAGTTTTCGACCGTGAGCAAAAAGAATTTATCGAAGAGCTAGAGCGTGTTTTCTCTATACAAACAGGCGATTGCGGATTAATTAGTTTAGGGAAAATTACTCCAGTCTTTTTTGCGGGTGAGTTAACGGGGACATTTAGCCATTATCAACAAGGTGTTATTCATGCATTAACCGATGATGCCATTCTAAAGGATACTTATAAAACTGATGCGAGTTTTATTTGGCTTGTTGAAAATAGAGCAATTCTTACACGAATGGCAAAGGAAACGAGTTTTTTACAGCGTACTAATTCCTTTATTTTATGTTTAGATGGTCAAATAAGGTCTGCGCATAAAATGTTGATTCGTCAGCTAGTCGCCACACAAACTGTGATTGTTTGGACAGATTTTGATGTTGCAGGCTTAACTATAGCTATGCATGCAGTACAAATGATGAATACACCGTATAAAATCATTGCTAGGGATAATCGGACTTTTTCTGATATCGAAGTCTATAAAAAGTGGCTACTGGGTGAACTTGAAGTAGCTGAACACGAACAAGAGCAGCAATTAGGAGATGTAGAGCAATGGATGAAATGGATACAGTAAAGCGTGCACCAATCTCTATTTTTAATGTTGAATCGAACACAGCTGAGCTTAAAACATCAATGCGTGATATTGCCTCATTGGCTGGAGTATTAAATGAGCTTGGGAGCCAGCAAATTTATGAGTCACCGCTTGAAATTTTGCGCTTTCTGAATACGATTCAGCTTTTATATGAAGAATCTTTAGGCCTAGCAGACGTGATTGAGGATACAGAAGTGCTGTATTATCGCTATCGCAATACATATATCGACGATGAACCACCAACCATTAAGCAACTTGATCACTTAATTTACATTTTGGCACGTAATAGCTGGCTCACGAAGCAAACGCGTCAAATAAAATTATTAGACCGTGGTAAACGGATGATGGATGCACTTATTCGACTTGCGAATGATTCATTAGCCTATTATTTACAGGATGATATTGGACGTTCGCTCTTCCAAGCACGACGAGATGCGGAGCTTAGTGCAGCCTATGATGATAATGGAATCTCAGGAGGCAATAAAATTGCTTCTATGATTCACAATGTTGAAGATGCAATTCAAAAACTGGAACTTCGTCAATTAGAATTTTTTGCTGATCGAAATGCCTTACCACAGCTTGAAATTATCCATCAGCTAATGCAGGAACTTGAACTAAAAATGCAAGAGCGACTTAGTCAGTTCCAAACAGTAGAAGAGAGCTTAGTGATGAGTGAATTAGTACAACGTGGAACAGCCATTTTATCAAAGGGAACAGCTCTTAGTCTAGGGATGCTTACGAAATATATTCGCTTTGTAACGATGCAGGATACGCCTCTCTCAGATTCGATTTCTCCAGAAAAGATACGTACATTTATAGTAAATATGTACAACCCACCAATCGATTCGAATATCCCAAACGCGTTCGATTTATTTAGTTTTATGGAGCAGGCACAGTATGAGGATGAGGAACTTGACGGTATTTGGATGCCAATTAAATTTGCAGCTCCAATAGGTGGACATGATATTGATGAAGCTATTCACTATTTAGAAACCTATGAGCCAAAAGTAAATGATCCAATTGAGACTAAGGAGGAAATCGACTTTGAAGAAACAGTTGTTGAAGGTGAATCCGTTCAACAATTGTTTGATGATGCAGCTTGGCAAATGACGAAGGCGATTATTAATACGGATGTCATCGAACACTACTTAGATGTACATGGTGAAAGTGAACTAGAGGAAGTGATGATAGAATCAAGCTCTGCTGAATGGGGAGATGCCATTCGTTCCCTTTTAGCTGTATCTGCTTTAACGAGTAAGCAAAAGATGAATATGAAGGAAGTATTGGACACAAAACAATTCGATAAACGATGGGAGTGGGTAGAAGATGACGACAGACGATTTACATTACAACGACATAAACGCACAACTCGCGACAATGAGTAACTTACGTGCCTACTTATCGGCGGAGGAAGAGCTAGCATTCATGCAGCTATTATTTTCATCCTCTGCAAGTGTACTAGGCAGTAATTACGGTTTAAGACGCAAGGATTTAGAAAAGCTATTAAACATAAAAAATGATGACAAGGCTTTTTATTCTTTTATTGAACGTGTAAATGCAGCAGTGCATCGCTACTTTCGTGTAATATATGATGAAAAAAGAACGCGTGTAATCGTTATGATGCGAGTTTCTGCAAAGGATGCAAAGTCGACATTAAGCAAAGAGGCACTTGCCATTTTACTGTATATGTTCTATCAGCAGGAAGTGCTAAATCATGAATATACATTAGTACAGCAAATATTAACAGATTTTGGACATGAGCTGTTAAATGCGAGTGCTAAATTACTGAAAAATATCGACCAACTGAAAAAAATCGGTGCAGTTGAAGAAAATGATATTTCAAAAAATGAAAAAGCTTACTCGTTAACAGCGATTGGTGTTCATATGTTTTCCGATTCGTTTTTACGAAGAACAGCCGAATTTGCTCAATCCACTCAGTTGAATAAAGAAGAAGTATTGAAATTTTTCAAACGCTATAATCTGTATATTCGGGAGGATGCACTATGATTCCCTATCGTCTGCAGTTTAGTGGAATACGTGACTATAAACCAACGCGCATCTTGTTTGGTGAAGCTAATGATCATATTCTAATCACCGGTCCAAATGGAACAGGAAAATCAACTATTTCATTTTGTATGGGAGCGGTGCTATATTCTTCAAAAATTGATTTAGAGGGCTTGCGTTCAAATAATTTACCAAGCCATCAAAAATGGAGAGCGATTGTAGAACTAACCTTTAAAAATGAAGGACCTTCTAGAATTGACGCAGCACCTGTCGTTTCATTTCGATTGGTGATTGAGCAGGATGCAAATAGGGGCGCATTGCAGCGTGAATATCATGTCCTAACAGGAGAAACAGAGGACGCATTGACTGTTAGTGATATTTATCGTTCAGGTGATACAAACCAACGTAATTTTACAACATATAAAGAAGATTTACAGTTTAAATATAAAATTGATTCAGATTTATTTTATTTAATATGGTATCAGCAAGAAGTGAATCAGTTTGCTGTAATGGCGCCAGAAGAGCGTTTTCGTCGATTTAGCGAAATGCATAATATTACTGAAATCCAGCAGTCATGGGAAACGGCAATTGAAGGTGTTAAAGAGCTGGAACAAGAACTGATAGCTGCAAAGACAGTTGTTAAGCAGGCTGAATTTAATTTGAAAATAGCAAAAGAAGAATTTGATCGTTTGAAAAATAACAAGGCCCGTCTATATGAAGCAGGAAAAGCGCATATCCTTTATACCATGTCACTTGTGCAATTATACAACAATCAAAAGCTAGAACTTGAAGAAAAACAAATAAAGCAAACGGACATTCGTCAAGATACAGAGGAAAAAATTGTACAAATAAAGAAACAAATCGAAAAAGCAAAACTCTTATTACAAGAGCTGCAAAAAAAACAACTGCAAATGGATGAGGAAAAGCGATCAAAATCAACATTACTTGAACAGTTATCCAAGAAACGAGAGACCTTGATTGTGGCAGAGCAGGAATTAAAGGATCAACTTGTTCATACAGAGGAACAGCGTAAACAGCTTCGATTTACAGAGGATGTTACAAAAGCAAAATTCAATGATGCACAGCAAGAACTAGTTATAATTGAACAGCAGTATATACAA
This sequence comes from Lysinibacillus sp. NPDC056232, assembly GCF_042267565.1. NCBI lineage: Bacteria > Bacillati > Bacillota > Bacilli > Caryophanales > Bacillaceae > Lysinibacillus > Lysinibacillus sp. NPDC056232. Next base: position 151,351 of record NZ_JBHJTF010000003.1, read on the forward strand.
TTACAGCAGCAATTAACAAATTTGACTATGCATAAGGATGAGCTTAATGGAAATAGATTTACCCTTAAATGGGAGCTAGAGCAAATTGAAAAAGAGGAACAGGAAGCAATCGCACTTCTAGCAGAGCATACGAGTTCCCATCAAGTACAACAAAAAATTACACATCTTGAAGAGCAAATTCAAGATTATTATAAGAAAAAAGTTTCCTTAGAACAGGCACTTGAAGATACAATAATTGAAATTACACAACGTGAAAACAATCAAATATATTCAGCTCGTCAAATAGCGGGCTTACAACAATTCAAGCATCGAGATATCTCGGCTTATACATTCCGAGATTTAGTTACGTTAGCTGAAGGTACCACAATAGAGCATGAAAATCGTTTGAATTCAATTAAATACACCATTTTTTATGATGCAAAAGAGAAAGTAGCGTTTAATGATTTGTATCATGTGTCGTTACGTTCAATCGTACCAGAGCGTTTAACAACTAGTTTACCAGCGCAAAAATTAGTTATTCGACAAGGATTATCGGAAAAAGAACAAAATTTTGCCGTAAAAGCATTGTGGTGGGCACAGCAATTTTTCGAGATTCAAGCGCCAAAAATCCAAGGTGAATTATTAGTGGACGAGCACGGCTATCGAGGTGCGCAAGAAAAAAATACAGTTATTTTAAATGATAAAATGCTGAAAGAGCAGTTACTCACAATGCGCCAATTAAGAGTTCAGCTTGAAACACAGTTATCAACAGCGACAACACAATTTAAAGAAAACCAAATTAATTTGCAAAAACTAAATAGTATTATAAAGGATGTACAGAAGGCAGAAGCAAGTGTTGTAGATGCTGAATTTAAGCATCATAAGCTACAGTACAAAACAAAACTAGACGAGCAGTTTACAGCGCTTCAGAAACAAGAAATCCAGACGACAACAGCAATACAAAACGAGCAAGGGAAAAAAATAGCCATCCAATTTGAATTAGAAAAGCTAAAAACCGAGCTAGATATTTATGAGCAGCTTGGAGCTTTAAAGAAAGTTCAAGAACAGCTTGCAGAAACGAAATCAAAGTTAAAAGACATGAATGATACTATTGATGAGTCGAATAGCAAACTGAATCAATTAAAGGATGAGAGCTATAAACTTCATGATGTTTGTAGACAGAAGGAAAGTGATATTCGATCGCTTGAGCGTGATTTAACGGATGCGGAAAATGACGTGCAAGGTACGAAGAAGATGCTTGTCAAATATCAGGAAGAATTCGAAGTGGCAGAGGCTTCCATTTTGCAAGAACAGCTTTGTTTGGAAGAGCTAGCAACAATTATTCCAGATATTTTTGCTGCAGTGCAAGAAGTACCTCTATCATTAAATTGCACTATTCCAAAGTTAAAGAGTGATAATACCACAGCCCGTATCAACTTTGAGAATGCACGAGCAGAAAAGGTGAATCCGGAGGCAGAGCGTAATTATGTTGCAGTAAAAGATGACTTTGACATAAAAAAAGAGACAGTAGATCAGACACAGGAATACTTAGAAATTCACAGAAATCGAGCATTAGAAAATGAGAATCGTCTTGAAACAACCATCAATATGAATGTTCTTAAAATTAACAATTTATTTGCGAAATATATGGATGAATTCCAATTTGAAGGAAAAATCGAATATGAACGTTTTGAAGATAAAAAAGGTCGTACGATTTTTAAATTATATATTAAGGCACGGAAAATAGGTCATAGTGGTCGTTTAGAAGATGTTGGCACAAAGGCCAGACATGGTAAGCTAGGAAAAGGTGTGTCAGGCGGTGAAGAGTCATTAAGTTCACTATTATTTGCACTTGCCCTGCTACAAAATTTAAATACTTCACCAAGCTTCATCGTCCTAGATGAATTTGATAGTGCATTAGATGAAGAACGGAAAGAAAAAGTGTTTGATTTATATGTAAACGAATTACAACGAAAGCTTATTATTTTATCTCCGAAGGCTCACGATGACCAATATTATAATAAATTTTCAACTGTAGTCGTCGTCGAGCACGATTCAGCAGTACCGATTAGTCGTACTAAAACGATTCGATTGCTCCCGCATGAGATAAGAACCTAAGAAGATAGATATAATAGGAGTCGTTTTGATAGTATCCCCTTTAAGTAGAAAATGTTAAAAGAGCTACAGTAATCTATAGTTAACATCTACTTAAAAGGGATTTTCCGATGACTAGAAAAAATAATTCGTATACAAATGTTTAAAATTAGATGTTGTTCAGTCATATTTAACAGGTATCGAAAGCTATCTTTCTATTGCCAAACGATTTGGCGTTCAAATGAAGGGGCTAACTCCATAGGTGGTTCCTTGCTGTTTATTGTGTAAACTGCTGTATAAATTTGCGATAACGGAAATACATCACTACGTACATACTGCAAGTTGCTAAAAATAGCCAAGGTGGGATAAAACGCATGATGGCAAAGGGGGTCTCAAATAAAAAAGAAAAAAGGAAAGAGAAACCTTCTGCATCCCATAAACCTGGCGTATAATAAGCATCTTTTATATTGAAAAAGTAAAAGTTATCATTGGAGTAACAAAACATTAACCATATAAAAGAGAATATTGCCCAATTGCTGGCATGCTTCATCAATCGTTTATATTTAGCAATTTGCGAATCATTATCAGAAAATAATTCATCATTGCCATCTTTTCTTTTAAACCAATAATAGGTACCATCATACGATTTTTCTTTTAATGCTTGCCATCCAAAATCCTCATATAACTGTTTATAGTTAGATCGCTCTTCTCTCCGAAGATCCTGCTGAAAATCAATACGGATAACTTGTTCAAGATCAACCGTATTTTTAAATGTATAAAAACCGGCAGAATTTATGTTTGTACAAACCCATCCTTTGGACAACATTTGATTTAACCATTGCTCTTCCTTTTCGATATCAAAAAAGATTTTAAACTTTATCATGCCCATCTGCTCCCTCATATAAAGATAAAATTCGCTGCAATCTTTCTTGCTCGGCCGCTAATATGGCTAGTCCCTCAGCTGTTGTTTGATAAACCTTGCGCCTCGTATCTTGGGTCTCTATAGGCGAAATCCAATGATATTTCAACAAATTTTCAATTGCTCCATACATAGTCCCAGCCGCAATCCTTACACTACCAGCGCTCATTTCCTCGATTTTTTGCATCATTGCATAGCCATGTAACGGTTCACGTAAGGCGAGTAGAATATAATGCATGGTTTCGGATAAAGGTAGTAATTTATGTTTTTTCACAAGTTCACCTCGTATACAGTTCAACTATATAGTTTGATTATATATAGTTGAACTGTATATTGCAACCGAATAAAAAAAGACAATGCACTTTTGCATTGTCTTGTAAGCCTATACCACAGCGCTTTTCACGCCAGTCCATCTCAGAAATAATTTTTCATTAAACGTTAAAGCGAATTGTACAATCGGTCCGAGTCCGAAAGCCATTAGCACAGTACCAACGCCGATAGGACCACCTAGTAAAAAGCCAATTAAAGCGACAGTTACTTCCATAGTTGTTCGAGAGCGTGTGACACTCCAGCCAAGCTTATGGACCATTAGAAGCATTAATGAATCACGAGGACCAATCCCTAAATTGGCCACCATATACATACCGCAACCCCAGCCAAGTAATAGTAAGCCGCATACATATGAAAGTAGCTGCATCCAAAAACCATCTATATCAGGAAGCAAATAGTTAAAAATATCAATGAAAATTCCTGCTAAAAACATATCTATAAACGTACCCGCCATTGGAAACTTCTTTGTTATTACTATATCAAATGCAATTATGGCTAGTCCGATGAGAATGGACCAAGTACCAATAGTTAATCCCAATGTTTTAACTAGTCCAATATGTAACACATCCCACGAACCAACACCAAAAATCTGACCTTTAATTGTCAATGTTATACCTAAGGATAAAAGCAAAATACCCGTTAAGAAGAACAGACACCGTGTGAAAAATGCTTGCTTCATCATTATAACCCTCATTCTAAAAATTCATGTTGTTCAACAAGTTATTATAGCAATAGATTTTAAAATGAACAGAAGATAGTCAATTCGCATTTTTCGAAAAAATGATTAGGTAAGCTAAATAAGGACAAAATAGTAAGGATAAGAAAGGATGAGATGATATGACCTCTGTGCGAGATGAAATACTAGAAGTTTTAAATCGTGAAAAAATAGGAACGATGGCAACTGTCGAGAATGGCAAACCGTACTCACGCTATATGACATTCCAACATGAAGATTTTGTATTATACACAGTAACAAATCAACATTCTGAAAAGATGGAGGAGCTTCGCAAAAACCCATATACACATATATTATATGGATACGAAAATGGAGGCTTTGGTGACACGTACGTTGAAATAGAAGGAAAGCTAACAGAAATTCTAGAGGAAGGAATAAAAAATAAGTTAGCCGAATTTTTTACAAGCATTTTCGTTGGTAACCATGATGAAATGATTACACTAAAAATCGAGCCAATCCGTATGCGCTTGATGAATAAAAAAGGCGAGCCACCTAAAGAGCTTGAATTTACAAACGACCATTAAGAAGTGGTCGTTTTTTGATTGCCGCATGATTATGTACACATTATTTTTTGTTATTATTAGATATAGTGTTACAACATTTACCAGGATTTTTCTCGTCCATTTCGTTTTCAACATAATGAAACGACCTAAAAGCATAGCTGCTTTCAGGTCGTTTATTATATGGGATAAATACGTGCTTTTAATTTCTTATTTAATATGGATGCCTGTGAAAACGAAGAATTTCTCTTTGACAAAAGGAGATAATTACGACTTCGTTGACGTGCAAGATTTATTAAATAAATACGCTTCAGATAAAAAAGAATTAGCTACATACCTCCTTCCTATGGAGAAACAGCTGCACAGAACGATTAACGACTTAAATAATGCAAATGCCAAGATCAATGAAATGCAAGATGAAAATAGACGTTTACAAGAAAAGTTGGGGCAAGAACGAGAACGTTCAACTAAAATGCAACACCTTATTTATCAAATGTACAGCTCTTCTGGTGCCACTTTGGACAACATAATGAATACTGGAAACTCTAGGACTGAAAGAGTTTCAAATGCTTTGCAAAACGTATTTAACGATCCCAAAGAATTCCTTAATGGAATGAAGACCTTTATTCAAGAAGACGCCAAGGCTGTTGACAACGTTATTCAAGCTCAGTTCGGTAACAACAATGACTTAAATAATGAATGGGATCTATAAAAAACTAGTTTTTATTTGAATTTCAAAGATTAATATATAACAACAGTGCCTGTAATGGGTGCCATTTTCACGAAAACAACTTGTGTCTGGCGTCTATTGTTGATTGTTGTTCCCCTTGCGATGGCAACACTAGACCTTTTTCTTTGTTAAAGGCTGTTTTCGAAAAGATTGTTGCTATTCAACTCCCATGAAAGAACTTAATCATCTTTCATTTTCTGTGGTGAAGTGTTGATTTTTGGCGTCATGGATGGCTAACGGGGCAGTTTAGTTGAACAAGAGATGCTATACTATACACATTATTACCAGTAAAGAGGGTGAACTAATGGGACAAGTGCTAAAAGAAATGTTGTCTCCGAGTAATCAATATAAAGTTCAAATTATTAAGCGTAAGGATGGTCTTTTTACCACAGAGGTATATATGTGGCAGGAAGACTGCGGATATGAGTATTGGAGTCCTATAAAAAAAGGATTGTCTTTGATTGAGACGGAGAAAGGTGCAGTGACGTTAGCCATTGACCATTTAAGAGAATATTCTGGTGAAATTATCACTCCTTAATTACTTCACTAACAGAGCAGGATACTTTAATAAGGTTTATGGGTTTTTGTGGTTAAATATATTTATAGAAAAAATGAAGATCTAATTTTGCATAAGAGAAAATTCACATTTGAGATGTGAGGGGGAGGATTAAAAATATGATAAATCAAGCTGAATGGTTATGGCAGCGTATTATTGAAAGAGGTTCAAATAATGGAAGTAACTTTAAAGAATCATTAAATCTTCAGTCGGGTGCAATTGATCAAGAGTTTCAACTTCTTGAGGATACACTGGGTGTTATACTGCCTGAAGAACTGAAGAGCTTTTACAGGGTATATAACGGTCAAGTTTTGGAACTTGGGGCGAATCCATTTGTGAAAAATTTGACTCTATCACCTACTACTGAAATTATAGATAATTGGTTTTTTTTACTAGAAGAATTCGATCCAGATGATTTAGAGCCAGATATTGAAAAAGAGCTTAAGCCATTTCTTTGGAATTCAAAATGGATTCCAATTGCAGTTAATGGTGGTGGTGATTATCTTTGCATTGATACAGATCCATCTGAAGCTGGAGTGGTAGGACAGGTTTTATACTTTTGGCATGATTGGGGAAATCGTTCTATTAAGGCAAAGAATATTTTTGAATTCATCGAGATTTGTTTGAATGAAGAAATTTAAAATATATTAAGCGATTGTGAAAAAATACTCTTAAACTCCCATGAAAGAACGAAATAATCTTTCATTCTCTGTGGTGTATCACTGGTTTTAGCGCTACATGGATGGCTAACGGGTGCTTTAGTTCAATAAGAATTAAACAACTTTATTATCGCTATACATCAGAAAAATGCGGATTTACAACGTTATGCACTTTATGTTACCAAACGACGCTTTGGGTACTTTTCTTATTCAACTAAAGGGGCAGATTAATGAAGTAAGAATAAGGTAAAATAGTATTTACGGAGATAGATATGACTTCATATGAAAAACACAAGGTATTACCTATAGTAATACACTAAAAAGGATGGCATAGCAGAATGGAATTCAAATTTGGGGATGTTGCTATTGTTCTCCCCCCTTTACACATTACGATTATCGCAATAACTATTATTTTCTTTTTAGTAAGGTGGAGCAAGCAATTAGAAACAAGACGTTTTACGGTTTTCTTTTACTTTCTGATTAGTGCTTATATTATTACTCCGATTTTTACTTTCAATACAAAAGATGGTGTCTTTCAGTTATGGATCCCCTTGGGATTTATAATAGTCTTCTTTTACTTGTTTCGTAGCAAAAGAAATCATCCATCTAAAATGAAAGCGAGTATTTTAGGATTTTCCATAGCATTATATCAGTTAATTCTTCAATATTTCGGGTAGACTTTGGTATTTAACTAAAGAGTGCTTTAGTGCAACAAGGATTTGTAACGTATACATAAATAAACCTAATAACGTTCCCAAATGCAAGTTTTGGGACGAAATAAAACACTTAAAACGTTGTCATACCAATCTATTAAGTGTTTTTCTGTATTTCATTCATATACACCTTTTTATGCACTATCGTTTGAACTTAGATACAACAAAGCTTTCAATGCTGTTCAAAAGAAATTGCACTGAATCATATTTTGAATAAAAACTTGCATATACAGCGGATTCCTTAACGTTATAAATCAACCTTTTCTTTTAACATAGCCTTTTTCTTTATTCAACTAACTGGGTGCTTTACTTTTAAAGAGTTGCAAATGTAGCTCTTTTTTCTTTATTGAACTAACGGAGCAGGTGAGTTGAATAAGATAAGGTATAAGGTTTGAATATAATAGTGTAAAGAGGGTGGAAAAATGAAAAGACCTTTAGGAGTATCTTTAATTAGTTGTTTTTACATTTTCGGTGCAGTTGTATTGATTATCACAGCCATATTTTTTAATCAAGATGCAAATGAATTTGGCATAGCAGATAGGTTTGGTTTACCAAACTTTCCAGAACAGCTATTTAGGATTATATTGGCAGTTGTTTCCCTTATCATCATATATGGTTATTTACGTTTAAAAAGATGGGGATTTTGGTTGATGATTTTATATTCATTAGGATTTGGGCTAATAAGCTATATTCTATTATTCTCATATAATCAACAGCCGTTTATTGGGAATTTTATTTGGTCAGTAATCGTTTTAATTTATACATTTTATGTTAGAAAATCCTTTTTCCATGTAGAAAAAAGTGTATAACTCACTGATATGCTAAACTGGTGAAAATTCAAACCAATAATTAAGGACTTTGTGAAGTATTGTACTTAAAATAACGGGTGCTTTACTTGAAGATCATTGAGCTGTTTTAGACAGCTCTTTTTTCTTATTGTGCTAACGGACAGTTTAGTTCAATAAGTAATTTGGTCAATCATGGTAAAGTAATATTAGGTATGGGAGAGATGATAATGGACCAATTAAAAGGGAAAGTTGCGATTGTTACGGGTGTAAGCCGTCTGAAAGGGATAGGAGCTGCTATTTGTAAGGAGTTAGCTGATTCGGGTTATCATATATTTTTTACTTATTGGACGGAATATGATAAAAAAATGCCTTGGAGCATTGAATTAGATGAACCCGTTAAATTAAAAGAAGAATTAATAAAAAAAGGTATTAAGGTATCATTTATGGAGTTGGATTTAACTCAACATGATGCACCTGAACAACTTATAAATAAAGTTTCTGAACAACTTGGTAGTCCTGATATCTTGATTAATAACGCAGCATACTCAACCAACAACGATTTTTCTAATTTAACTGCCGAAGAATTAGATAAACATTACATGGTAAATGTGCGTGCAACGACACTATTAAGTAGTAGATTTGCTCAAAGGTTTGATAAGAAATCAGGTGGAAGAATAGTCAATATTACTTCAGGTCAGTTTCAAGGACCAATGCCTGGCGAATTAGCATATGCAACAACAAAAGGAGCAGTTGATGCTTTAACTATTACGTTGTCAGCTGAACTAGCCCCTTTAGGAATAACAGTTAATGCATTAAATCCAGGTCCAACTGATACAGGTTGGATGACAGAAGAAATAAAAAATGAATTAAAACCGATGTTTCCTTTCGGTAGAATAGGAAAACCGAGAGATGTTGCAAAAACTATTAAATTTCTAGTGAGCGATGAAGCAGATTGGATTACAGGCCAGATTATTCATTCAGAGGGTGGATTTAAAAGGTAAATTTAACTAAAAAGGCTTTGGTTTTAGAACCTTTTTGTTGTATTAAATTCCAAGGAAGTTATCAATTTGTGAAACATTGTACTTAAAGTAACGGGTAGCTTTACTTCAAGATGGGATTCCATAGAGAGCCCATCTTTTTCTTCTTCAACTCCCATGAAAGAACTTAATCATCTTTCATTTTCTGTGGTGAAGAGCTGATTTTTGCGCTTCATGGATGGCTAACGGGGCAGGTTATTGAAAGAAGAAATGGTTTTATTACATAGAGGAGTAGCAAGTGAATAATAAAAGTCGGCTTATTTCAGCATTAATCTTGGGAGTTTTATGAGGTTAACATTTGTTAATGATTGTTATCGGTAAATTCACCGATAAAGAAGGTTATAAGATCTACCTAATAAACAGCAATGAATAAAGCGTTAGTCATTACTCTGTAAAATTAAAGACAAGTGAATGTATTATAAAACAGTAATATCAAGAGGTTGTCTTTAATGTCACACATTATATTAAATAATTAGTACATCACTTATATAGTGGTGTACTTTTTTTGTTTGTTAGACCTCTAAACGAACCTATTTACTACCACGACTAACCTGTGTAAGGAAATATTTACAGTAATTAAATGTTGCGGTAAAATAGAACATACATTCCTAAAACGTACAATTCGGTTTGGAGGCAATAGCTTGAAAGAATATAAAGTAAAAGAAGTGGCTGACTTATTAGGTAAACACGAAGAAACTATTAAACGTTGGATACGGTCAGGCAAATTCCCTAACGCTTATAGAAATAGTGATAAAGAGGGTTGGAGAATTATTGAATCTGATTTATTGAAACTTAATAAAGTGATCCCAGTTAGTGAGGTTGAACAGAAAGGTACTATAAAACCAGAAGTCGATGAAACAGAGTTAGTGAAACTGGCGTATCAAGCAGTTACTCTTACTTACCCTACTGATGAAATGTTATCAATCCTGTCTGTTGTGGGGATAAAACGGACCTTGGAAATATTATTGATAATGCAACAGACACCATCGAAAGTGAAGAATCCTGGTGGGTTCATCAAAAAAGCAATACGTGAAAATTTAAGTCCGATTTCACCTCCTATCGAAGACATCAGGCAAACGAGCACGAAAATGTTTAAAATCCCCTTTATTAATAACAACTGAGAACCTTCTATCTCTGTTAATAACGGGCTGAAAGCAGATTAAAATTCATAAAGTAAGGTGATTAAGTATGTGTGATGAATATTATTACCAATATTGTCCAAAAGGAAAAGTAAGCCGTTATGAATTATTGGTTTTTAATAAAAACGGACCTTTTCTACCTTTAACAGACTATTATCACGATTGTATAGGGAGAAATGCCAAAAGTACGGCTATTGGCTATTTGAACAACCTTATTCCCTTCTTTAATTGGTTGGACGAGTATAGCAACTATCAAGGTAAAAGGGTTCAATGGGATGACAATCCGGAAGTCATACGAGTAGCTGTGGAAGATTACCTGATGAATGATATGCATTGTAAAGTTAGAGAAAAAGATACCTTTCGATTCGTTAACAAAACAAACAAAAGCATTAAAACGGTTAGTCGTCTTCTTTCAGCATTAAAATCATTCTATAAATCTCTGATTAGATTAAAAAAATACAAGTATTAAAGCATCATTTATCTCGCCATCTAAATTACTAAACCTACCAAAATGATGGGTAAAGCTTATTGGCGGTACTCTAAGCGGCAGTTTTAGTTCTTGTTTAAAATGTTTTTCAAACTCATCTAAAGCAGCTTCTACAGTTTTGTATCCTCCTTCAGTAAATAATTTCTCAAAGGATTGAGGAGTATCGTTTGTATTTCCAAAAACTTGTCCATTATTTGTTCCGAATAATAATACACCTAATAAAAACACTAGAAGTGGAATACTTCTATCCATTTTCATCACCCTAATCATATTTCGGTTTAGTTTGTCCGGTTCATCTGAAATAATTCCTTGTTCAACTAAAGCACCCCGTTAGCTTAATAAAGTTATTTTAATTCATTCACTAATAATTCCAGATGATAATTGGATAAATCAAGTAATTCAAAGTCTCTATTTTGTATTAACTTAGTAAGGGTGTTTACTTCATCCCAAGCTAAATCATAAAGAGATTTATCAATAATTCCATTTAAAAAAGCTTCTTCAAGCTCATCGGCATCTTTTAAGATTATTTCTCCAGAAGGTAACAAAATAATATCTAAATATAAATCATCCAAAAAGGGAATATCATTATCTACTCCATTTACAAGACAAACATCAATATACCATTGCACAATATTCCCATTACTATCAAACATTGTTGTTACTGAATGCTGTTTTTCTAAGGGGAATTGTTGAAGCCAAATGTAACCATCATCTACAATGCATATATTCTTTTCCTCATACCGAACGAATAATGGTTCAGCAACTTTAATTATATGTAATAAAGTTATATGGCCTTTAAATTCTTTAGTTTCAAGAAATGCTTGTGCATATTTTCTATCCAAGACACGTTTCCATTCTGAACGGTTTCCATATTTTCTCTTTACCATCTTCATCCTCCAACTGAAAAGTATTTACCTAATTATAATAACTGATTTCCAATTGTCATAAAATAGGTGGTTTTATCTTCAACTAAACTACTCCGATAGTTGAATAAGAAAAAGATGGGATCTCTGTGGAATCCCATCTTTAAGTAAAGCACCCCGTTAGTTGAAGAAGAACAGAGAGGCTTATTAAACAATTGCGCCCTTATGTGGAACAAAAAATTCTATACTAGTTTAGAAAATCCCTTTAACTATCTACTCTTTGTGGGTTTTCCCAGTATATAAAGCCATCCTTAGAATAAGTTCGACTCATTCCTATCTTTTCAAGGACTCTTATTGACGCTACATTCTCTTCAGCACACTCCGCGACTATTTTATTAACCTGGTTGGAAGAAAGGGCCCAATCTTTAATACCATTTACAGCTTCTGTTGCAAAACCATTATTTTGATAATCAGAATTAATTCCATAACCTATTTCTACAGTCTTTTGATCGTTTGGTTTCCCTTTAAAACCCACATCTCCTATAACCAAGTTGCTGTCACAGTGAATGACAAACCAAACGCCCCAACCGATAGATTTAATATCATTTTTTAACTCCTCTAAATGCATTTCAATGTGTGGCCCCATTTCATACTTATCAGAAAAAGCATTATAGCTTTCCGCAGTACAAGGAACGATCAACAAACGATCAGTTTTGATTTTCAAATTATATCCCTCCCAATTTTAATTAATTTTACCATTTAAAATCTACAGATTCCATTACTGCTTATTGAACTAAACTGCACCGTTAGTTGAAGAAGAAAAAGATGGGATCTCAGTGATCCCATCTTGAAGTAAAGCACCCCGTTAGCTTAATAAAAACAGTCTCTTAATTTAGAAACTAATTCTTTATATTGAACAAAGAAATCTTTTATAGGAAGAATTGCAAAGTACGAATAGACTTCATTATTAGCTAATAAACAGTCATCATATACTAAAATTATATTTAAGTGCTTTTGAGGTTCGACTCCACTATTCTTTAGAAAATTTGCCAATTCTAAATATAAATTTCGACCTATTTCATTGATAGACCTTTCTACTGCAAAACTCCCTGCAAAGCTATCCCACCACACTTGAAAAGATTTATATACTTCATTAAAACCTGTCAAACCATCTGCATTATTCATAAACAGTCTTTGATAGAATACATCTTTTTCTTCATAAAATATTCTTAAATCGCTACCATCATCATTATATATTTTTTCTGAGACTTCATTCCAAAGTTCCTTAT
>NZ_JBHJTF010000003.1:164179-239820 GCF_042267565.1 Lysinibacillus sp. NPDC056232
TTTTGATTTTGATTGAGAAAAATATTTTGTAGGTAAATCAAAAAGTTCAAAGTAAATGATGTATCAGCCTTCATTAATAATGAATTATCCAATTTTCTCTCTCCTTTTGATACTGTCACTTTTTTAATTATAGAGATAATCAATTAATCCTTCTTCAACTAAACTGCCCCGTTAGTTCAATAAGAAAAAAGAGCTGCTTATGCAACTCAATGTTCTTCGAGTAAAGCACCCGTTACTTTAAGTGCATCATTTACAATCTTATCGTTATATTAAATAACCAATTTAATAATATAATTTCTTTTTTATTTTAAATTGAGGACTGGTGATTAGTTTTGCTTTTGCAATTCCTTTTTTAAATCTTACATTGTTTAACCAGTCAATAATTGCATTAGCATCGTAATTTGGAATTCTTTCTCCATAATCTAATGCCCAATATTTTGTATTCTTTTTCTCGTCAAAAATCCAATTTAGAAAGTCCTCCTGAATGCTGTTCATCTTCCTACCGACTTTTGTTGAACAAGAAATGTATTGAATAAAATCATTACCAAAGTCAATCTTTAAAATCATAAGAGTTTAACACCTTAAAATAGTTTTGAAATTAGGGCTATTATAGCATTTTTTATTGAACTAAACTGCCCCTTTAGTTGAATAGCAACAATCTTTTAGATAGGCTGTTTTCGTTTGCTGGATGCTTGGTTGATAATTTCCCATCAACTAGAGTGTTAGAAAAGCTAAAGAGAAATAAAATTTAGTAGTAGATCATATGTTAAAACAACAATTAGAAAAGTGAATTTTTATACAAATAATCAAACCCGTACCAATAAGAGAATTAAGAGGTGTTGAAATGCTGTTAAAAAGCAAATATTTTAGGCAGTTTATCTTTTCATTTATAGCAATTATAGTAATTGCTATATACAATCCTTCATATCTTAATAGAGTGTTGCAGGTTATTTTAGTAGCTTTTCTATTTTCCATAATTTCTGATCTTTCTTTTCAAAATAAAAAATTTCGAGACTTTTCATTACTACAGAAAATTTCCCTTTTTACAATGGCTGTGGGCATATTTATATTAGTTTTCAGTTCCGTTAATTACAGCCATTAGATCTTTCTTCGGTCAAGAAAGCAACAATCTTTAAGAAAGGCTGTTTTCGTAAAGATTGTTGTTCTTCAACTAGCGGGGCAGGTTAGTTGAAGAGTGTGTTTAACCTGTATTCAACAATCGGGCCATTTTCTTGTGTAACACATTTGAAGAAAATCTTTATGGGGCGAAGAAATTGTGAAGATTTTCATTTAAACTAAAGACGCAAGCTAGTTATACAATATTTATTGATTTAAATAAAATCACTTGCACGAAGCAACTTGTGAGCCTATCGAAGCAGTGATAATGGAGGTATAGGATGAAGAAAAAACAAATTCGAGCAATAGCTATTTGTGTATTTAGGAAAGGCGATTCGATACTTGTCGCTGAAGGCATTGATGAAGTAAAGTGTGATCATTTCTATCGACCAATTGGCGGAGGGATTGAATACGGGGAGACAAGTTCTGAAGCATTAAAGAGAGAAGTACTTGAAGAAATCGAGGCAAATATAAATAACTTAAACTATTTAGGTACAATTGAAAACATATTTACATTTAACGGTGACCTTGGACACGAAGTAGTTTTTGTATATGATGCTGAATTTGTTGAAAAGTCCTTTTATGAAAAGACTTCTTTTCTTGGGCAAGAAGATAATGGTGCAACCTTCAAATTGCTTTGGAAGCCAATTAGCGATTTTACAAATAATAAATTAAGATTAGTTCCAGAAGGATTATTCGATTTGCTTTAGATCGCTTTAAGAACTTTCTTACTTGTATAAATTGAGCAGCATTCTCTTAAAACTAAAATTGTGAAGCAATACACTAAAGCTATCGAGTGCTTTAGTTAAAGAAGATAGTTAAACGAGAAGCAACAATCTTTGAGAAAACAGCCTTAAGAAAAGAGCCTTTAGAAAACAACCTATATCTTTTATTACTTAGAAGTTTAAGAAATAGGCTTTAATGTACAATTAATAATTAATATAAGCACCTTTTAAATTACTGCAACATTAGATTAATTTAATTGTTGTAGTAAATAGAGTTATCTGTGGTAAAAAAAGAGGATAGATAGAGCGAATTTAATTAAGCTCTTCTATCCTTTTAATTTCTATACATATAATGTGTGACATTAAATAAGAATTCACTATTTAAAATAGTTTCAGCTTATAACTTGACTTTTAATAAAACTATGGCTGATTGGCACTTTTTTCAAAGCGTAAAAGATAGATTAAGGTGTTGAGAAAAACATAAAAGAATGATAGACTTTTGAAAGAAAATTATAGTAAATACTTACCACACAAAGAAAGTTGATTGATAAAAATACAACAACAAACTTCGGGAAAAAGCTATGTAGCAATGATTTTACTATGTTTCTTTTTAGGTGGTCTAGGAATACATCGCAAATTTATACAATATATACATACATATTTTTACTAACGGATACGCTAGTGAAAGAAAAAATACTTTTTGTTATATATTTAAAAGGGGTACAATTATGAAATTCAAAAGCAAATTTTTAATGTTAAGTGGCTTAGGAGCTGCATTACTTGTAGGATGTTCAGATACCGAAACAAAAGATGGGAAAGAGTTAACCGATACACAATCCGAACTTTCTCAGGAAACAGTTACAAATCAAGAAGTTGTGGAATTAAATAATATAAGAAACGGTTTGCTTGAATTTGTTTGGGATTACAATGGATACGGGAGTTACAATTTTGAAGACACAACAGTCGTTGTAAATGCTAAATTATCAACAGAAGAAGATCGTACACAAAAAATGAAACGAATTTATCAACACTTAAGCAATCTAAGAGTGATTGATGAAGAAAAACTGCAAAATTATCAGGCTTCTTTAAAGGACGCTGCGATTCAATTAAACGAGAAGAAATTAGAACTAATTGATTTAGAACCTAAAGTTTTTAAAGATGGCGGATACGGTCTTATGCTTAAAGCAGAACCTTCAGAAAAAGATTTAACTCGTTACAAAGAATTGTTAAATGAACTCATCAAAATAATTGATGCTGAAAAAGAAAATATTTTACGATTGGAAATTGCTATCGTGAATACTTTTGATATTTCCGAAGAAGATGTGAAGGATTTCATAGAATATAAAAAAATGATTCCGAAACAATTAAAAGACAAATACTCTCTTCATTCAGAAGATTTATGGAGTATAACTCATAAACCAATGTTACCGCCTGAGAAATATACCGATTTATTGGCATATACAAGTGATGTTAAAGCAATTTTAGAAGATAAATTAGAAAATAAATATGCTAAAAGAGATTATGAATTCATCAGTCAATTGAAAACTATTGAAGAATATGAAAATATACTTTCAGAGTATAAAAACAATTTAAACGAAGAGACTTTTAAAGATTATTATCAAGCTTCTTTATCGATTCATAATTATTTAGTCGCAAAAGATTCTTTCCTTTTAACTGATTTAGACTTAACAACGTACTATGAATTTACTAATTATGAAGGACAATTCTACAGTTTGAGATTATTCTAAGAAAATTAGCACTTCAGTAAACAATAATTACCCCCGCTGTTCTTCTTCAACTCCCATGAAAGAACGAAATAATCTTTCATTCTCTGTGGTGTATCACTGGTTTTAGCGCTACATGGATGGCTAACGGGTGCTTTCGTATTATAAGGTCAACCAGTTACCCGTCACTCCTTTCTTTTTTTGATTATTTACAATATACAATATAAACATATGTTCTATAAAGAAAAAAGCACTTCATTCCTCCCACCTCTGAAGAAGTGGGTTTCCTGAAGCTCAATTCTGTGATTTATAATGGTCCTTACAATTGGACCTATGGGAAATTTATTGTCTCTTTAAAGTCCCGGAAAAATTCGTCCCTTCATCATGCTCCTTACGACAATCTACCTCGGTAATTTTAAGCGCATTATTAAGACGTTCAAATTCTAATACACAACGATTGCCGTTTGAGGATTTATTCATTACAGCCTTTGTGTTAGAGGTAATCGTCGCTGTCCCATCGACACTGCCTGCTGATGTCCCATCATTGGCAGTAATGAAAATAGTAAAGCTTTTGCTTGTTGCGTTTGAAATATAGGCATCACGGCGATTAAAATCAGTAGAGCCTTTACCCCATTTATAGTAATACGAATAGGTGCCATTCCAAGCACTATTAGAAGGTGTTGTCAGCTGCATTGTTTTATCTAGCTGATTTTGGCCATTTTTTGCTCGTGTATTTAATGAAGCATTGCTCGTATTTTCGTGGATTTTTTGTGCGTCCTCTGAAATCTCATAAAAATTTCTTTCATCCATACGGTAAAGCATTGTAACGACTTGAGCTCGCGTCATATTGTTTGTCACGCCAAAAAACTTCTGTAAGTTACGGTTTTCATACTGTAAGTTTTGACCAGTGGAAATGTAATAATCGAGTAAAAACTGTATGGATTGATCTAATCCACTTTTACCATTAGCTAAATGTGTAATAGCCTGTGCCACAACCCCGCGCTTCACATTAGCTGCTCGAATAGTGTTATCGAAATATCCGTTTAATGGAACACCATAGCTAGCAAGACGATTGTAAAATTCATCAGACCAGTTTGCTGGAGGGGTTTGTTTTTTTAGCTCATCATAAGGTGATTCGAGCTCATAAAAATTAGCAAGTAGTTTTGCGAATTGTTGCTCCGTAATTGTTGCATTGGGCTTAAATGTACCATCTGCATAGCCATTAACGATATCATATTCCTCTGCCCACAAGATGGCTTCATACGCATAGTGATCTTCTGGTACATCTTTAAAACCAGCAGCTTGCGCAGTGTATCCACTTGCCATAACAAGAATGGGAAGCAATAAAGCGTACACTAATTTTTTCATTTGTCTCTGTCATCCTTTCTTTCTAGTACTATTAATAGTTTGAAGGATATGGATAAAAACTGCAAATATTTCTAGTTTAACTTCTTTCAGCAAATGTCTTTTGTAGCTGCCGCTTCGCTTTCGCTACAGAAAATAATTGAAAGGAGTTAAAGTCTCCGGCGGATGTCACGGAATCGGTAAGGAGTTAATAAAGGATGTTAGCCTAAAATCATCGCATCCATGCGATAACGGCTAACTGATCTGCATCATGTTGTTGCTGCCGCTACGCTTTCGCACAGACAAAACACGTTGTTGCTGCCGCTACGCTTTCGCACAGACAAAACACGTTGTTGCTGCCGCTACGCTTTCGCACAGACAAAACACGTTGTTGCTGCCGCTACGCTTTCGCACAGACAAAACACGTTGTTGCTGCCGCTACGTTAGCACTGCACTTTCGCACAAAAAACTCTGCTGTTGCCGCTACAAAAAACATCTGCAGGCCTAAACACAAAGCCGATTCCGGACGCAATTATGCCGAGGCATAATTGATTTTACTATAAATAGGATGGAGAAAACTGTTCTTTTAAGAAAGAAGGAAAAAAAGAGATGTTGAATAGTTTAAATAAATACCTCCAAAAATGGATGCCTATTTTAACGCCGCTTAGCTTAGTTGTTGGTGTATTGTTTGAGAACGTGGGGCATCAGCTATTATTTTTAGTGCCGTGGCTGTTTGCTTTTATGACATTTGCAGGTAGTTTAAGCATGAATTTTGAAGGAATAAAAAGTCTTAAAAAATACTCAACAGTTATATTAGTTGTTATCGCATTTTTACACCTACTCATGCCAATTTGGGCTTATTTTGTATCAAACTTCATCTTTAACGATCATCTACTAACAATTGGATTTGTTTTAGCAGTCGCTGTGCCAACAGGAGTAACGAGCTTTATTTGGGTCAGTATTTGTAGGGGGCATCTCGCATTATGTCTTGCAATTATTTTAATCGATACACTCATTTCACCCATTGTTATTCCTGCATTACTTCATATTGTTGTAGGGCAAACGATCGAAATTGATACTGTTGGTCTCATTCTAGATTTACTTTGGATGATTGTTGTGCCTTCTCTTATAGGTGTAGCATTAAATGAGTTTACTAAAGGTAAAATTGAGCTGACACTAGGAAAGAAATTAGCCCCTTTTTCAAAACTTAGCTTATTTAGTATTGTAATGATAAATAGTAGTGCAATTGCCCCGTATATTAAAAATATTAACGTGGAGCTTGTTAGTGTTATTTTAGTCGTATTTATACTAGCTGTATCAGGGTATGCTTTTTGTTTAGTATTAGGGCATATCCTTTGGAAGGATATAAGTATTATTACAATGTTCGTTTTTACAGGAGGGATGCGCAATATTGCTGTAGGGGTTGTTATAGCGACTACATACTTTCCTGCAAAAACAGTTATGCCTGTAGTGTTTGGCATGCTATTTCAGCAAGTTCTAGCGTCGTTCTTTAACCGAGTAATGGAAAAGTATCAGCTGAAATATGCGGAAGGTTAAATATGTTCGCGATTTTTTGATGGAAGTGAATTTTTTTTAAAAGACTTATTGTGCTGCTGCTATCGATTGTTATTAAAACGCTACATCAATTGTGGTGGTGAAGCTGTTACTAAAAGAAGGAGAGGCACTAAAAATTTTGATGCAATATCATCAAGTGAAAACAGCACAATATGAGGTTTCCATTAGACTACCTTCAGAATATGATGAAGATAAGCAATATAATGTAGGAAGGGAGGAGATTTTGCATATTAAAAATTATACAAAAATATAAATTTGAGAGTAAACACCAGCACTTTTTATACTAGAAATGCTGGTGTTTTGTGCTATTGGAAATATTTTGAGTAATAATTTTTCTGGAAAAAGAGCACTTTTTCTAATTAAAGTTTACAAAAGAGTTGAAATTTTTCAAGTTTGAGCTTATAGTTTCCTTGAGGAAAGAAAATGTCATTCAAGAAAGAAGGTCGAACGAATGAAAGAGTTAGATGATTTGAAGCTGACGATTCTTCCTTTAATTATTTTGCTGATCCTTATACTTTTGTGGAAACTGACTGAGTCAGTTGGGGCAGGGATGATGGTAATTATTTTCTGGATAGGCTGGCGCCGCCTTGTAAGAAAATTAATATAAATTAAGGCTGTGTTGTTATTAAATAAATTTTGACAAGAGCCATTTGAGCGGGCATAACAAACAGAAGATTCCTAATAAGAGGTTACGAGGAACCGGTCGTTATGGCCCGCGCAAAAAATGCCCTTTTGTCGAGTACTGATATTAAAATCAACAAAAAACCATGCCTTAAATATAAAGAAAGAAGAGGTATTTAAACATGAAACATTTTATTGGTGTACTTGTTTTATCATTATCACTCTTGTTAATCGGTTGTTCTGCCGAAACAGGGGGAGAAAAGGAAGGAGTAGTTGTCGCAACAACTGGGCAAATTGCGGATGCCATTAAAGAAATTAGTGGCGATCATTTAAAGGTAACAGCCTTAATGGGGCCGGGAGTAGACCCCCATTTATACAAAGCTACACAAAGTGATCTAACGAAATTGGATAAAGCAGAGGTTATTTTTTATAACGGTTTACATTTAGAGGGACAAATGCTTGATATTTTTGAGCAGATGTCCAAAAACAAAGCAGTGCTCGCCGTTGGAGAAAAGTTAGATAAAAAAGATCTACTTGCTAGTGATGATGAAGCTATGCTACATGATCCGCATATTTGGTTTGATATTGAGCTTTGGAAAGGGGTTGTTCAAGCAATCGGAGACAAGCTTCAGGAAGAATACCCGCAATTTAAAGAGGATTTTGTAGCAAACGAAGAAGCTTACTTGAAAAAGCTAGATGAGTTACAAACATATGCGAAGGCCAGAGTAAATGAAATCCCAGAAAAACAGCGTATTTTAGTAACTGCTCATGATGCATTCAATTATTTTGGTAGAAGCCAAGGTTTTGAAGTGCGTGGCTTACAGGGGCTAAGTACAGATTCCGAATATGGTGTGAAAGATGTACAGGAAATGGTGAATTTTTTAGCGGCAAATAATATTAAAGCTATTTTTATAGAATCGAGCGTCTCTGATAAAGCAATGAAAGCTGTGATTGAAGGAGCGAAAGAAAAAGGTCATGACATAGTGATTGGCGGAGAGCTATTCTCAGATACTATGGGTGCAGAGGGTACAAAAGAAGGTACATATATCGGTATGTATCAACATAACATCGACACAATCGTCGATGCATGGAAGTAGGTGAGAATTATGAATGCATTAACAGTTGAAAATTTATCTGTTGCATATGATAAGAAAATAGTATTAGAAAACGCATGTGTAACGGTTCCTACGGGCCATCTCTCAGCAATTATAGGTCCAAATGGCGCTGGAAAATCTACTTTTTTAAAGGCCATTTTAAATCAATTACCGAATAAAATAGGGGAAGTTGAAATTCTTGGAAAAGCCTTTGAACCAAAAAGCTTAGTAGTTGGGTATGTTCCTCAGCGCAATGCTGTTGATTGGGATTTTCCTACAAATGCCTTTGACATTGTTTTGATGGGGCGCTACGGACATACTGGATTATTTAAAAGACCGTCTAAAAAGGATAAAGTTATAGCACAACAAGCTCTTGCAAGTGTAGGCATGCAAGACTTTGCAGAACGTTCTATTGGTCAATTATCAGGAGGGCAGCAGCAACGGGTATTCTTAGCAAGAGCCCTAGCCCAAAATGCGGATATTTATTTCTTAGATGAACCTTTTGCAGGGGTGGATGCTGCTACAGAAAAAACAATAATCAATATTTTAAAAGACTTGAAAGCGAAAGGAAAAAGTATTTTTGTCGTCCATCATGACTTACAAACAGTAAAAGAATATTTTGATTATACAATTCTTTTAAATAAAACAATTTTAGCATCAGGCCCAACAGAAGATGTTTTTACACCAGAGCAATTACAAAAAACATACGGTGGTAAACTATTCATGATGCAAAACGCCTAAGGAGGGTGAATATGTTAAGTGGTAACTTACTGTGGGTATTAGTCGGTACGATGTTACTCGGGATCGCGGCTGGCATAACTGGCACCTTCTCCTTCTTACAAAAGCAAAGTTTAGTAGGCGACGCAGCGGCACATGCTGCATTACCAGGGATCGCTCTTGCCTTTCTATTAACGGGACAAAAGGAATTACCTATATTAATGCTTGGGGCAGGTATCACATCGGCTTTGTCCGTTTATTGCATACAATGGATTGTCTCTTTTTCGAAATTGAAAGCAGATGCAGCAATTGGATTGGTCTTGACTGTGTTTTTCGGGATAGGTGTTGTATTTTTAACAGTTGTCAACCGTAGCCCATTCGGTAATCAAAGCGGTCTTAACCATTTTATTTTTGGGAAAGCAGCGACGATGACGAAAGCTGATTTAATGTGGTTGTTTATAAGTGCGACGATTATTATTTTAGTAAGTCTGCTTCTTTATAAAGAATGGAAGCTCCTAATCTTTGACCCTGTTTATGCTAAAGGAATTGGCATACCAATTGAAGCTTTAAAAGCTACACTAACGGTTTTAATTGTTATGACTATTGTAACAGGCATTCAGGCAGTGGGTGTTATTTTAATGTCTGCATTACTAATCATCCCAGCTGCAAGTGCTAAATTATGGACAAGTAAATTGAGCTCAATGCTCGTGCTTAGTGCAGCAATCGGTGGTATTTCTGGTCTTATTGGAACCTTTATTAGTTCAATTCGAACTGGATTATCGACAGGTCCAATTATTGTCTTAGTAGCAGCTGCAATATTCTTTATTTCCTATTTTATTAGTCCGGATGGACAAATTAATAAATATCGTAGGAAAATGCAGTTTCGAAAGCAAGGTGAGCTAGGATGATTGAGTTTTGGGTTGTTTTTACAGGCATTTTAGTAGGGGTTACATGCGGAATTGCTGGGGTTTTTCTAATTTTACGTAGAATGTCGATGATTGCAGATGCGATCAGTCATACAGTATTATTTGGTATCGTCATGGCTTATATTATTACTCAAACATTAAATGGCTTTTGGATGTTAATTGGGGCAGCATTCGCAGGAATTCTAACGGCCTACCTTGTGCAATTACTACATTCCTCTGGCATTCAGGAGGACGCTGCCATTGGTGTTGTCTTCACGTCCTTGTTTGCTGCAGGTGTTCTACTCATCACATTATTTGCTGGTAATGTACATTTAGATGTTGAGCATGTATTGATGGGTGAAATTGCATTTGTACCTTGGGATAGATGGACATTACTGTCAATCACAATGCCAAAGGCCGTATGGATGCTATTATTTGTACTGATAGTTAACATTGGGTTCCTTCTATTATTCTTTAAGGAAATGAAGTTAACAACCTTTGACCCAGTTTATGCTGCTTCCATCGGTTTACCAGTAATTTTTCTACATTATGGCTTTATGACAACGATTTCCTTTACTACCGTTGCTTCATTTGATAGTGTCGGTGCGATTTTAGTTGTCGCTATGTTAATAGGACCAGCTGCCACCTCCTATTTAATAAGCAAAACGATTAAACAAATGTTTATGTATAGTATGCTATTTGGGGCTGCAGCATCGGTAATAGGCTATTATTTAGCGAAGCTTTGGGATACGTCCATTGCAGGGATGATGGCCACAACAGTAGGTTTAATATTTATTATTGTATTAGTAGGTCAAAAAGTCGTCGAGCGCCGAAGAAAATCGCTCGTTAGTCAATTAGAAGTTATGTAAGGATGAAACATCGTTTGATCATGTATCAAATGATGTCAGCTTGTCGACAAAAGAATAAATATAAATTAGTGTGTATCAATAAATAGTTGATTTTCACTCCGAGTGACGCTTTCCACGGGCTTGGCTTCAATCTCCACATCAACAGTAAGAGTCGACAAGCTGAAACCAAAATAATATGATGGCTATGCTTTACACTATATAAAACTAGTCTTACCACATAAACTTCTGGAGGAAAATGTGACAGTATCGACGCTCCTCACAAAATGCTAAATGGTAGGTTTGCTGATTAAAATTATCATAAAGTTTTATACAAAAAAAGTAACGTTTATCTACAGTCTGACATCGTTTGATAATAGAATCAAACGATGTTTTTTGTCATTTGCCTGTTGATTATTTCAAACTTTTGCCTGATTTTTACTTTCTACAAAAATAGTATACTGTTTAAAGCAATTCGAAAAGGCAAGAAAACATAATGAAAGGTCTAAACGGAATACATATTTATAGAGTAGAAAATATTTTTTAACATTCATAAAGATACAATTATTGTAAAACGTCTCTGTACGAATATTTGTAATTTTGTGACTATGTAATGATTACTAAATGAAACAACAAGGAGATACGGCATGTGGCATAATCGGAATGTATGGATTATTTTATTGGGGGAATTTGTCGTAGGACTTGGCTTATGGGCTGGGATTATAGGCAATCTAGCTTTTATGCAAGAGGTCGTTCCTTCTGACTTTCACAAATCATTAATTATTTCTTGCGGTATATTGGCGGGTTTAATAGTTGGTCCGTTAGCAGGACGTATTATTGACAACTCGCAGAAAAAAACAGTTATACAGTGGGCTAGTGTAGGGCGAATTATAAGTGTTTTATTTATGTTTATGGCACTTTATACAAATTCGGTTATTTGGATGATTCTTTTTTTAATTACGTTGCAAATAGCAGCCGCTTTTTATATGCCTGCTCTACAATCTATTATTCCAATGATTGTTAAGGATAAGGATTTAATTACATTAAATGCTTGGCAAATGAATGCTCGAACGATTTCAAGAATTATTGGTACTGCTGCAGCGGGATTTATGCTAAGTTTCTTTGAGATAAAATGGTTGTACATCATTTCATTTATTGTCTATATGATGATGTTTGTTATTACGAACTTCCTACAATTAAATGAAATGGCAAATCAATCGTCAGCAACTAATGAAAAGGGCGACTTTAAAGACGTGTTACCGATGGTGAAGGAACATCCTGTTGTTTTAATGACACTTGTCTTAATGCTAATTCCAACATTATTTTTAGGTTCCTTTAATTTAGTTATTATGAAAATTTCTGAGATTCATCATTCAACGACAATATCAGGATTATTGTATACAGTTGAGGGCATTGGTTTCATGCTTGGTGCAGCTGGTTTGAAATTGATTACGGAACGGGTGAAAATTGGGACACTCCTCTTTACTTTAGCGTTTATTATCGGTTCGATGGAGCTCATGCTACTCTTATCGGATATTAAATTTTTTGCATTAGTAGCTTTTGGCGTTTTTGGTTTTTCAGTAGGCTGTTTTTTCCCAACGACAATGGTGATTTTCCAAAAGCAAGTGCCAAAAGATTTTCACGGCCGATTTTTCTCATTCCGTAATATGATTGATTCTGTCATCTTTCAGGTCGTCTTATTGTCAACAGGCATGATGCTAGATTTAGTTGGTTTAAGTGGATTGGGACTTGTTTTTGGTATAATCAGCTTAAGTTTAACCATCACTTTTTTACTATATTCAAAGAAAAAGAATGTTGTAATGCATGCGCATTAAATAAAAAGGAACTGTCAAATCTGTATGCTATTAGCAAAGGATAATTTTGCTGGAACTACTGTTTATTTATACTCAATAAAATGGGCTATTGGGTCCGGGTATCAAAGTATGAATTGGATAACTACTATCCTTATTCCAATTATCAAGAGTATAGTAAATGGAAAAATGAACCATTTCGTGGTATAATAAGTACTTAAATAAAGAGAGATTTAGGTTATACGTCAATTTATAAATAGAAGAGGTGTATAGTGCATACTAAATTTAAATTAATTCTATCATCTTTATTAGCATTAATTTTGTTAATAGTCGCTCCACTAGGTTTTAAGGCTGATGCTTCATCTTTGCCAGCTAAAGAAACCCCGATTTATTTAAAAATGGATAAATATTTTATTCTCTATACACGACCAAGTGCGCCGTTTCTTGATCAGCAAGGACGCCTGTTAGTACCTCTGCGTTCTATACAGGATTTAATGGGTGGTGAGGTTTCTTATAGCCATCAAACAAAAACGGCTACTGTTAAACTTTTAAAACAGACCTTTGAGTTAACCATTAACGCCAAAACAGCCTATGTTAATCAAAAGGAATTAACGATGGATACGGTTCCTGTGTTAAAAGATGGAGCATTGTTTTTACCACTTCGTTTATTTTTAGATTATACAGATATTGAGTACAAATGGAGAAATGATGTGAATTTGCTCCATATAACAGATAAGCGCGTTGTAGTAGGAGAACCATTCGAAAATTTTGCTGGTAATGACTTTACGGCTGGTTATCTTGATGATGCTTTCCACCTAAGTGCGTTTAAAGTCCAGAATTCTAGTATTAGCATTAAGGCACAAAATATGACAGGCAAAACTGTGCCATACGGTAAAACCGATATTCAGCCATTAGTTCAATTTAATACAGGCGGTTTTTCAGTAGACTCATATACACGACCTGGAAATAAAAAGATACCTGAAATTAAAATAGGACAATCCTTTTGGGTTACTAAAAACATAGGTATTCGTGATCCCGCCTATATTATAGCTGTAGGAAGAAAAGCGAATTAAGCTATAAATCCATCTCACTTTAGTATGTGGGCATGAAAGAGTAGATTTACGCCATAAATATTGGTGTGAATCTACTTTTTATATGATAAATAAAAAGAGATTGTCTAAAGTATAGGCAATCTCTTAAAATGAATTTTAAACTCGAGTTTTAACTTCTTTCAGCAGAAGCAATGAAAATCCTAAAATCAAAAGAAATTAACGCATTTCGGATGGAACAGTGCATTAAAGATTGGCTACAATTTGCGAAATAATAAAACTAGAGTTGGAGTTGTCAAATGGGCGGATAACATGGTTAGAATCATTGAGATAAGTAGAAAGAAGCTGTTGAAAGATGGTTGGAAATGCACATGAATCTATAGTGACTTATATAGATTCTCCTGAAAAGCTAAAGAGTTTATATAAGCGAGTGCTAATCGTTGTTAGTCTTTCTCAAGTTTTTGGTGGGGCAGGACTTGCAGCTGGTATTACGGTAGGGGCTCTTTTGGCTCAACAAATGCTAGGGACGGATGCTTATGCAGGGGTACCTTCCGCTTTATTAACTTTAGGGTCGGCGGGTGCAGCTTTAATTGTAGGGAAACTATCACAACGTTATGGGCGTCGTACAGGTTTATCGACAGGTTTTATTGTTGGAGGACTTGGTGCAATTGGTGTAGTAATTGCTGCCGTGATAAATAGTGTCATTTTATTATTCGCCTCACTACTAATCTATGGCGCAGGAACTGCAACAAATTTACAGGCTCGTTATGCAGGGACAGATTTAGCCAATAATAAACAACGAGCAACGGCTATCAGCACAACAATGGTGATGACAACATTCGGAAGAGTTTCAAAGTAATCAATGGCTTTACAAAGTTTAGTTATAAGTGAAATGATACCATTCCTAAAATCCATTTGATTCATAGGGGTGAGATGATTTCTTATTGGATATTTATATTATATTGACTATGAGGATTGTGAAGAAATGCACTTAAACTAACGGGGCAGGTTAATTAAATAAAAAATTGTAACTTTATTCCACTTTTTTCATCTGATTTATTATGAAGTTTGAATGTACCAATATTAAAAAATTCATAGGGGGATAATAGTATGAAAACTTTTTATCATTGTTTAATAATGTGGATACCCTTTGGATTGCTGTTTTCCTTAGCAGGATTAGGACTAGAAGCATTAGAAGGAAATAAAATCAGGACATCAGAATATATGGGAATTCGTGATTTTGGAATTCTTTATTTGTTCTTTATTGGTTCTTTCGCCTTTATGTTATATCCTATTTCATTTTTGCCACTAACATTTATCCTAAGTAAGTTTATAAAATCTTTACTGTTTAAAGTGATTATCTTTACTTTTTTTGGTGGACTAATAGGGGCGTTTACTTTTGAAATAATATATGTGAGTTATATAAAAGAATATAGTTTAAGTATGATTAGTTCCATTATTATTTTTGGTATTGCAGGTTTACTCTATGCTTTGGCGGAATATTCTTTCAAGAGAAATATAAAATTCGCTTAAACTAACAGAGGCAAGAGTTAAACAAGGTGTTGCAGCGGCAGCATCTTTTTTTCTTTATTGTACTAACGGTTTAGTTGAATAACAAATGCTATAATTTGGATATAAAAAGAAATGAGGGAAAGATATGAAAGTTAGAAACTCAGTAAAGGCAATTATTTTGGATGGGGAAAAAATATTATTAACTAAAAACCAAGATGACGAGGGGTATTTTTTTCTTTGTCCTGGTGGAGGGCAAGAACATGGTGAAACATTCCATACCACTTTAAAAAGAGAGTGTATTGAAGAAATTGGACTTAATATAGATATCAAAGAATTATTACATATCAGGGAGTATATAGGAAAAAATCATGAATACGCCGAATTTGATTTTGATGTTCATCAAATAGAATATTATTTTTTATGTCAGCTAAGTAGAACTGAAACTCCAATAAAACCAACAAATCCTGATAATCATCAGGTAGGTGTTGAGTGGATTCGTATTGAGGATTTATTAAATTACAGGCTATACCCAAAGGAGTTAAGAAAATATATAATTGGATATTTAGATGGTGAAAATTCACCAGTTTATCTTGGAGATATAAATTAACTTGTTATTAACAAGGTCTTTAGTAGAAAATCATTAAGTTGTTCAGAGGGGCGTTTATTGAATAAGAAATATAACAACTTATTATTCATTTTTTAAGGGATATATAATTATTGGATGTAAATTGAAACAACTTTAAAGAGCTTTGCTACTTATAAATTGTAGTAAGGCTCTTACCTTTTGATCAAAAATAAATAACTTTATTAATTCTAATCACAAGAGGGTATGATTTATAAAACAGTAGCGAAAGAATTAGAAATTGATCATTCAATAAGACGTGGGGTTTCAGGCAAGAGACTACTAAGTACTACATCAGAAGAATTATTATTCTTTATAATATGTTTACTAAACAACAACACTTGGAAGAGTTTCGGAGTAACCAATAGCTTTAAGGGGATGCTATGTGAATGTAATCAAGCAGGAGCAATTAAAATATTCACTAAGCCTAGTTTACTTGTGGTGATAATCTTTTCAATACAATGTTGTTTTAGTACTTTATATTTAAAAGATTTTGATATGGACCGTTGGAAGGCATACACAGAAAATGGACTAACTTGTCAGCCAAAGACGGTAACAAAACAAATGACCAGGTGTTTCTATTCAACAATTGGGCCATATTGTATTGTTGAACAACACCAGATATCTAGGTTAAAGTTTAGAAAAGATAATGAAATTTTGTACTTAAAGTAACAAGTAGGTTAGATCATAACCTGGTTTATTTTCACTTTTTTGTGGAAGCCCAACGGTAATATTTAAAATTTAATAAATTATAATTGACATATATTATGTCGGGAAGGCGATTGAGATGAAAATGAATTCACAAGAATCAATAACTGTCTTACAATACTTGGCTCTTATCAATCAAGTCTCGTATGTTAATGTATGTAGGGCTGCAGGGATTACTCCACAACAATTTTCCGATTGGGTCAAAAAGCGTCGTCCTGTCCCCAAGGAGAGGCTACAATTTTTAGCTGAGTATTCTAAGATTGAGGCAAATTTATTAATCGATGAGAAAAATTATTTACAAGAACTAACACAAGAAAAGAAGATTGATATTCAAATTCTTTTCCTTAATCAAAAGTTAGATAAAGGCGAGAACGAAGTTGAAGAGTATCGTGAGAAATTAGCTCTTCTTGAAACCGAAAAAGAGAAGTATATCCTAATTAGTAGGTTTGATACCATAGTTAGTCAAAACCATGAACAAATCCGTAGAATTTGCGAAACTTTTTTAGAACTAATGGAAAACGGTAATTATGTTTTACTTGAAAAATTGTTAAATCCAAAGGAGTAAAATACATGAGTACAGCTTTTCAAATCAATCAAAATGGTGAATTTCTTGTTTGTAAGAATCAAGATGTGATCTACGATGGGGTTTATTTATTTACAAACCAAAGAGGTGTTCGAAAGACCGCTTTAATGATGCCACCTACTCAACCAGCTTCTTGGGTCTCTGCTTATGGAAGTTTGACCGTTTCACAGATTGGAAAGGAAAATCCGAATGGCGGTATTAATGAAAAAGGTCTTGTTGTGGAGCAGACCACTCTTTGGCAAACTGAATATCCTGCTTCTGACGTACGTCCTGCGGTAAACGAGTTACAATGGATTCAATATTTGTTAGACACATGTAGTACGGTTCAAGAAGTCCTGGAAGTAGCCCCGTCCATTCGAATTGACCAGAGTACATCTAAATTACACTATCTGATTGCAGACAGAAGTGGAGAACATACAATAATAGAATTTTTAAATGGAGAAATGACCTTCTACAGGGAAAAATCGATATTTCCAATAATGGTAAATTCTCCTTATGAAGAAGCGTTGAAAGAAATCGAGAGTGGAAAAACAAATTGGTCTGATTGTGATGAATATCACGAGAACTCAATGCAACGGCTATTAACAGTTTCAAAAAGATTGCAAGAAAATCTAAATCTTGTCGATGTAATTGATTTTACTTTCGAAGTATTAACCTCTGCAAAGCGTGAGGATACAGTCTATAGTCTTGTGTATGATATTAACCGAATGGAAGTTCATGCTTATACCAACCAAAATCCCGAGAGAAAAACTATAAAAATGGTTGATTTTGATTTTGCCAATGGATCACTTTCTCGATCTGTCGATCTTCAGCGTCTTAGAGCAAAAAATGTTACTGAACAATTTGAAACTTACAATACAGAATTTAATTATAATGCTGTGAATTCATTTTTTAGAAACCCAACATTGACTGCAATATTTAAATGGAAAATTTCAGATGAGATGGTTCAATTTTTAGCTCGCTACCCTGATTCATTTTCTTAGTTAGCTAACGAATACCCCTGTAAAATTATTTCGAGGTCTTCTGGAACTATCGAGGTACGTTAACAATCAGAAATAGAGGTACAAAAAGTAGCATCGGGTCAAGTTGGTTTGATGTACAGTTAGACTCTAAAAGAAGATTAAAAGGCTTAGGAGTTATTCCTAAGCCTTTTTCCCGTATATTAAATTCCACCAAGAAGGAATTAGCGTGGAAGTTGATATTGAAGGCAATGAAACAAAAACAGAAATCAAACCTTATGAAGGGACTGCTTTCGAATTTGAAAGCTTTTGTTTTAGGTTTTAAAGTTAAAAACTTTATTGTCTTTTTACCATCAAGGACATTAAAAAAGTAACTCGCAAATAAAATTTTATGTGAATTTTGAACAAAAAAAAGAGTGAAAAAGAAAGCGTCAACTGAAAAAAATAAATGTAATTTGTACGTCAAGTGACAATGGAAACAGCAGTGTAAAGATAAACGTGAATAGAGAAATTTTTCATCAAAATAACCAGGTGCTCATAATTTTTATATGAGTACCCTGGTTATTATTTTTATAACCTTTTATGCCCTTAAAAGGGATTCTCTCAAACAGACTACCGCAATAGTCTTGACAACTACAGACTACCGCGGTAGTATTAATGTGTGGTAAACTATTGCAATAGTCCACTTAAGAAAAGGAGCATGCGCGTATGCAAGTTAAATTGTTTGATTCGGAATTACAAGTCATGAATATTTTATGGGAAGAAGGCGATTTGACAGCTAAACAGCTCTCACAAATGTTAAACGAACGAATAGGTTGGAATAAAAATACCACCTATACCGTCATAAAGAAATGTATAAAAAAAGAGGCCATCGAAAGAATTGAACCTAACTTTATCTGTCATCCAATCATCAGAAAAGAACAGATACAAGAACAAGAAACGACGGAATTGATTGATAAAATATTTAATGGTTCTAAATCTTTACTATTCGCATCCTTACTAGACAAGAAAAAAATGTCCGCGAGTGAGATTGATAAATTAAAACAAATTGTTAAAGATCTTGAGTGAGGAATTATGATATGAGTATTCTCAACATGAGTGTAGACGCATCTCTCATCCTCATCATTGTGCTATTGATGAGGATGTTAGTAAGAAATAAGGTGCCAAAGCAAACATTTTTAATTCTTTGGGGAATCGTTGCATTTAAACTACTCATCCCCTACTCTTTTTATTCAAAGTTGAGCATACAGCCTATACTGAAAAACGTATTTGTTACGCTCACTCACTCAAATGATTCGGAAAGTATGCACCATTCAATCGAAATCGCACAAACATCAAACACGTTTTCTCATCAGCTTTTGCTTGTGATGACAAGCGATTTCGTCCAGTACCTTTGGGCATGTGGGGGTATCGGGGTTTTGCTATTCTTTATAGTGGCCTATGTTAGATTTTATAAAGAATTTAAAACAGCCATCCCAGTGAAGAATAATGAGTATCTCGATCGATGGCTAAACGATCATAAGTTAAAAAGAACGATTCAAATTGCAGTATCAGATAGAATTAAAACCCCGTTAACATATGGAATCTTTAAACCAGTCATCTTATTGCCGAAATCAACAAATTGGGAAGACGCTGCAAGCATTCAGTTTATTCTCACACATGAATTAATTCATATTAAACGCTTTGACGTTTTGTGGAAAGTAATTTTAACGATTATGGTAGCTTTGCATTGGTTTAATCCCTTAGTTTGGTGTATGTATTTTTTAGTAAACAGAGACATTGAATTGTCTTGCGACGAAAGGGTTATTAGACAGTTTGGAGATAAGGCAAAGTCAGCATATGCACTATCTCTCATCAATATGGCAGATGAAACCTATACGGTTACGCCGCTTTGTAATCATTTTAGTAAAAATGGGATTGAAGAAAGGATTGTGTCCATTATGACCTTAAAGAAAAAGTCGGTTTTAGGAACAGCATTAGCGTGTACATTAGTCATTGGAGGGATGACCGTCTTTGCGGCAACTGGCCAAGAGCCACCAACGCTGAAAGAAGGCAAAGAACAAAATACAGTTATTGTTACTGATGCATCAAATAGTACGACGGAACCACATGTAATCGCAACAAATAAAGGCAAAGAACAAAATACAGTTATTGTTACTGATGCATCAAATAGTACGACGGAACCACATGTAATCGCAACAAATAAAGGCAAAGAACAAAATACAGTTATTGTTACTGATGCATCAAATAGTACGACGGAACCACATATAATCGCAACAAATAAAGGCAAAGAACAAAATGCAGTTATTGTTACTGATGCATCAAATAGTACGACGGAACCACGTGTAATCGCAACAAATAAAGAATAAATAAGTTATTCCAAAGACTAGTCCTGAAATCCGGGACTAGTTTTTCATTTACTCCATCATTTTTTCATAATAAAACTAAATGCCTTCCACTTTGTTGGTGTGGTTTTAAAATAAAGTTTGATAAGAAATCCTATTATATGATACTAAAAATGGTTACTAAAATAGTTTCAAAGTAACCAATGCAATCTTTTTTAAAAAATGCAGTGAAATCAAAAATTTAGAGTGAATTTAAATAAAACTTTATTAAAAAACAACTTAATTTAAGGTTCTTTTGTTGGCATTCGGTACTCCGAAATGTAAATCAAAAGAACCTTTTCTTCTTGATAAAAACCTATGTAATTAGTTATTTGTTTTATCATCTGCTTCTGTTTGATGACATGCCTTAATTACCTCATTAAAGGCTTCTAAAATTTCCTCGATCGTATCTCGCTTCGAGTCATTCAAAACAATAGGAATAAATTTATTATTACCATCTATGATTTTATTACTAGTTATAAAAGCTTGTGTGGGAATTTACTTTGTAATCTTGATTACCATGAAAATATGTCCATAGCATTACCTCGTTATACATTTTATTAATAAAAAACCCCCAGTATTAAATGGGGGAGACGGATTGTCAGGTTAAATAAATATTATCTTTCCGGATAATCTACATGTAATGGCGTGGAACTAACCAACCTTTACTTTTATTAAGATGTAACAATTTTGCGCCAAGTTGTGCTTTACTAACGTGGAATTGAGCGTACGTTAGAGCAATATCATTTCTACAATTATAGGATGTGGTCAAAAATCCCCATCAACCATTTCTATTAACATAATTCCATGAATTTACACTCCAACCAAGTATTGTTCCAACTGTTGGCTAAGAGAATTTAGTGTTATTGAATTGGCTGTCATAAAAAAATAATCCCTATTAGCAATATCCAAAAAGTGTTTACGTATGCATAAACGAATTTTGTGAATCAATGGATTTGTTGCCTAACAGTTGATTTTATCTATTAAAATAAAATATAACTCCATTGGAATTGACGGTAAAATGCATTTTAATAATAGTATAAGGAGTGACAATGATGAGAGAAATAAGTATTGCAAAAGTTATTACAGCAAAAAGAAAAGAAAAAGGTATCACACAAGATAAACTTGCTGAGTATGTCGGTGTATCGAAGGCTTCCGTATCCAAATGGGAGACGGCTCAAAGCTATCCGGATATCACTCTGCTTCCACAATTGGCAAACTATTTTAATATAAGCATTGATGATCTCATTGGCTACCTCCCGCAAATGACAAAAGAAGATATAAAGAAAACATACCAACAGTTGGCTGAGGATTTTAGCAACAAACCTTTTGATGATGTACTTGATCAATGCCGTGCAATTATAAAGAAATATTTCTCTTGTTTTCCTCTGCTACTGCAAATGGCTAAATTATATGCCAATCATTTTGTCCTTGCTACGGAAAGGGGAAAACAAGAAGCACTGTTACAGGAAGCCATTGATTTATGTATCCGGATTAAGAAGGAAAGTGATGATGTATGGATCGCGAAGCAGGCAAATTCATTGGAAGTGTTATGTCATATAATCTTAAATCAACCAATGGAAGCTTTGGAATTACTTGACGAAACAATGAAGCCGCCGATTAGTGATAACTTTTTACTCTCCAAAGTCTATCAAATGACCGGAGATATGGAGAAGGCAAAGGAAGCTTTACAGGTCAGTCTGTATCAACATCTCCACGGCCTTCTTGCACCGGCACAGTCATACTTGCTGTTAGTTGCCAATCGACCTGAAAAATTTGAGCAGGCCCTTGAACGTTTTATCGAAATATCAAAAGTCTTTAAAGTAGAAAAACTGGACCCTAATTTGGTGTCTTTGCTATATTTGGCCGCAGCACAAGGTTATATGATGCAAAATAAACCGGAAAAAGCATTAGAAATGCTCGGAAAATACACATACATTTGTACGAACGCCCTTTTACCGTACGAATTGAAAGGAGATTCCTTTTTTGACAGTATAGAAAACTGGCTGAAGGATTATGATATTGAAGCTCCTAGAGACGAAAAGATAGTAAAAGAAAGTATAGTGCAAAGTGTTATGGAAAATACTGCATTCTTCCCATTGCACAATGAACCGAAATTCAAAAGTATTGTTGAAAAACTAAAAGCACAAATTTGAAAGTGAACTGATAGTGCCTACTAGATGTATTCACTTATCTTTTAGTTGTCAATTTAAGGAGGTAAATATAATGGTTGAAGAAAAAATTGTTTTAGGTGCTAAAACAAAGTATCCACTGAATGGAATATTAACAATTCCTGATGAAACAAAAGGATTATTTCCTGCAGTTGTATTGGTTCAAGGCTCCGGTCCAAGCAACATGGATGAAAAAATCGGAAACATTCATCCTTTTAAGGATATTGCTGATGGTTTGTCTGGAAAAGGAATTGCAGTACTGCGATATGATAAAAGAACATTCGTGTATGGCAAAGAAATGAGAAATGATACGGCATTAACAGTAAAAGAAGAAACCATTGAAGATGCGATCCTTGCTGCAGAGTTTTTGCGAAGAGATGCACGTATAGATTCAAATAAAATATTTATTATCGGTCATAGTTTAGGTGGGATGTTAGCTCCGCGAATTGATGCAGAAGGCGGTAATTTTGCTGGAATCATTATTATGGGTGGGTCTCCACGCAAATTTGAAGAAATTCTAATGGATCAAAATAACGAAGTTTTGCATTCATTGAATAAGCTTTTGAAAGGGATTGCTAGAAAACAAATAGCAGCTTTATCATCAAAGTTTGACAACATCTATAACCTAAGTGATGAAGAAGCAAAATCCACGAAAGTTTTAGGAAGACATGTTAAAGCCTACTACCTAAAAGAAATGGGCGAACATCCATCTGCCAATTATCTCAATGTATTAAATAAGCCCCTTTTCATTCTGCAAGGAGAAAAAGATTTCCATGTATCAGTGGAAAAGGATTTTAATGGTTACAAAAGAATATTGGGAGATAGATCCAATGTTACGTATAAACTTTATCCAAACCTGAATCATGCTTTCATGCCTTTTGTTTATGGAGAGATACGAAAAGCCAAAAAAGAGTATAAGGTTGCACAACATGTCGATCAACAAGTGATCAATGATATTTCCGATTGGATTCATTCGGTATTGTAATAGTCATCAGGAGGTAAATAACAATAGCTAGTTTTATTTATTAACAATAGGCATGTAATAATTTCTTAGGAGGAAACTGGCTCATGAAAAAGATAATCAACTGGAAGCTATTCTTCCTACTTACTGCCGTAAGCGTCGTGACGGGCGTAATGGTTATGCCGTTTACGTACGCGCTTGCGCAACTGCCAGATAACGCGCCTATGCAGATCATCATACCTGCGCAGATAGCACAAACACTGGTGTTGGGTGCGCTGGCAAGCTTTTTCGGATTGCTTTTGGCGCGACATATTGGATTTGGCGCACCGATTTTGGAGGGAATTACAGGCGGTGAAAAGCGAAAGGGCTATTTGAAATCTAT
Source organism: Lysinibacillus sp. NPDC056232 (assembly GCF_042267565.1). Classification (NCBI taxonomy): domain Bacteria; kingdom Bacillati; phylum Bacillota; class Bacilli; order Caryophanales; family Bacillaceae; genus Lysinibacillus; species Lysinibacillus sp. NPDC056232. The sequence goes on from NZ_JBHJTF010000003.1 coordinate 187,988, forward strand.
ACTCGGTTCATCTGTCCTTTGGGGCATTTTGGGCGGTGTGCTTGTCGTTTTACTGTGCATCCCGTTCTGGAATATGTCTGTTGAACTGATGAAGGCAGAAATGGCGGTGCCGGTTTGGAAATCCGCGCTTGCGATTTTCTATGGCGGTACGGCAGAAGAAATATTATTCCGGCTTTTTTTGATGACGCTTTTGGTTTGGATTGCTTCCAAAATCAAAAAGGCGAAAGATGGAGGCCCAACTAAAATCGGCGTGTGGTTGGCAATAATTATAACAGGGGTGATTTTTGGCCTCGGTCATCTCGGAATCACGGGCGCGATGACCGCGATCACCAGTGACGTAATCTTCCGGGCGGTATTGCTTAACGGCTCTCTCAGCGTTATTTATGGTTGGCTCTACTGGAAAAAGGGGCTGGAGTCGGCTATGATTGCTCACTTTTCTACCGACTTTGTGTTGCATATACTCATTCCGCATGTAATAGGGCCATTATTTATCTAATCGGAAATTATGGACATAAACGAAAAAAATAATCATTGGTAGTGGATCAAAAAATGCTTTGAATGGAATTTTGTAAATAGGGGGGTTTCTATTAAAATAACCTTGTGATTTTAGAATTTTTGATAAATGAGTTATAAAAAGATTCTTTTGTTGGCGTTCGGTACTCCGAAAGTGTGCATCAAAAGAATCTTTTTATTTCACTTTTTCATAATAAATCTCATCCCGTTAGATTTAAGAAACAAGAAGATTTAAAAAAACTACAAGATTTAAGTATCGAAACATTCCATGCTACATTTAAAGATCCGAATTCATCTGAAAATATGAAAGTTTATATAGAAAAGGCATTCAATGATAAACAACTGAAAAAGGAATTATCTAACATTTTTTAGGAATCCTATTTCATCTATGACGGCGAAGAAATTGCTGGCTATTTAAAGGTAAATATAAATGGGGCTCAAACTGAACAAATGGGGGATGAGTCACTCGAAATTGAGAGAATTTACATTAGGGTGGGTTATTTTAATACGTCTCATCTTTATATTTTCAAAAGCATGACTGGCGCCGCATGTAAAGGAGTCGAATTTTAAAGTTTACGACTGTCACTAACGAAGCAATTAGTTGAAATATTATTTACAGAATCGTATCTTATTATTTAGGTTGTTTATTTAGTCTGATCGGAGAGATAATAATGGGTAATACTGATAAGTTTGAAATGATAGCTAATATATATGACACTCCTGAAAGAATCCAAATTGCAAAGGTATCATCAGATGCCATCAGTAATTATTTAATTGACGCTAAAAATAAGAATGCTATTGATTTTGGGTGTGGAACTGGTCTTGTCGGGATGAACTTGTTAAACGAGTTTAATTCTATGCTTTTTCTGGATACATCACAAAACATGGTTAATCAAATAAAGCAAAAAGTAACTAATTTTAATATTCAGAATGTAGATACATTATGCTTTGATATTGAAAAGGAAAGTATAACGGATTTACGTGCCGACTATATTTTTATGGCTCAGGTTCTACTCCATATTCATGATGTTGAATTAGTTTTATCAAGATTATTTGATGTTCTTAATGAAGGAGGACATCTACTGATCGTAGATTTTAATAAAAATGAAAATGTAGTTTCAGATATTGTTCATAACGGATTTAATCCCGAAGAGCTAACCGACATTATGACTAAAATAGGGTATAGGAATATTCAATTCAAAACTTTTTACACAGGAAATAAAATATTCATGGGACAAGATGCGTCGATGTTTATTCTTGATTCAAAAAAGTGACCCTTGTTACTATTTTTATTACAGAAAAGCCGTTTCGCTATAAAGAAACGGCTTTAACATTACCTCTCGTAGCGTATAGAATACTGAAAAATGTAAATACAGTCTGTGAGCAAATACTAACTGTTGAAAAAGCTGAATTTTACTGCAAATATGTGTAAAAGGGGGATTAGTCGGCTAAAATTTGGTTGACTTTGAAAAATTGAAGGCAATTCTTTATAAAAAGGAGACCGTGCATGGAGATCTTAATATCGATATTAATGCTACTTGTATTATTATTAGTGACAAATGTTCTGGCACATTATATTTCCTTCATTCCGATTGCTCTCATTCAAATTGCAGTTGGAATTATAGTTGCTTTAGTAGCAAAGAATTTTACCATTGAGATTGAATCAGAATGGTTTTTGCTATTGTTTATTGCACCGTTACTTTATTATGATGGGGCACATTTTCCTCGTGAACAATTATGGAAAATGCGATTACCGATTTTAGGCAACGCTATTATCTTAGTATTATTAACGACCATTGTTGGTGGCCTTTTTGTGCACTGGATGATTCCATCGATTCCTTTAGCGGCTGCCTTTGCTTTAATGGCTATTTTATCGCCTACTGACCCAGTGGCCGTAAATGGTATCGCCAAACGAGTTCGTATTCCAGATCGTATTATGAATATAGTTCGCGGGGAATCTTTAATCAATGATGCATCCGGGTTAATCGCGTTTAAATATGCAGTAGCGGCGATTGTAACAGGTTATTTTTCGTTGAATTCAGCAACAAATGACTTTATTTATATGTTTTTTATAGGTGCATTTATTGGGGTATTTGGTGCATTAGTATTATTTTGGATACGTCTTCGTATTCGTCGTATAGGAATTGTGGATATAACATTTTACGTCTTGCTACAAGTTCTAACACCCTTTCTTTTATTTTTCATATCAGAAGAATTATTTCATGCATCAGGTGTCATTGCAGTCGTAGCAGGAGGAATTGTTGCAACAATTATTAAAGAAAAGACAGAAAGTATCATTGCACAGGAACAAGTGGTAACGCAAAATGTTTGGTCTATTGTTATTTTTACATTAAATGGGATTATCTTTATTTTACTTGGATTGATGCTACCTTCTGCCACAAATTCTATACTCGCAAGTGAGGAAATGCACAATAGCGTACTTATTTTATATGTACTAGCTATTGGATTGATGGTATTAATGATCCGTTTTATTTGGACGATGTTCTTTAATATACTGGATAAGAAAATATTTAAAAGCGAAGAAATAACAACAATCAAGGATCATATTGTTACAACACTTGTTGGAGTACGTGGAACTATCACAATGGTAGGGATATTATCATTACCGATATTAACAAATAGCGGGGAATTATTTCCTGAACGATCATTGCTCATCTTTTTAGCTGCAGGTGTTATTTTATTCACCTTAGTAATGGCTACTATATTTTTACCTTTATTAAACACTCAAGAAATAGCCCAACAGTCCAATTTAATTGATGAAAAACGAAAAATGATCAGACATGCCATTCATAGTATTCAACTTGAAACGGTTGAAGAGAATGCTCCTGTAGCGCTAAGGTTAATGAATCAATATAACGCGATGTTATTGAATATTGAGCGAGAACAGTCTGAAGAAGCACTTCAAGCATACAAGCAAAAAATACTGGAAGCTCGAAAAATTGGGTTGGAATTAGAAATAATTTATACGAATCAGTATATGGTTGATCATGGATTAAATGGATCAATTCAACATGAAATCGAGTATAGATTTAAAGAAAGAAAAGATTCGTTAAATAACCGAACATTTACTTTGCTAAAACGTCGTTTACGTTATTTTATACGTGAACGGAAGATGAGCAAACTACCTGCCGATGTTGTAGAACAAATTAATACTGTAAAAAAAGATTTAACAAATTATGTATCATCATCAATTATAAAGCATGTTCAAGAAACGGATGAATTTTCTTTAGATATTGCGCAAAAAGTGGAGATGTATTATCGTCACTTACAATATTCATCTTATAAAATGGATACTTCAATACAGGAAGAACAAAAAGAATACTTAGCTTTAATAGCAATTGAAGCACAAAGAAATCTTATAAATGAATGGTATCAAGCTGGTGAAATAAATAATGAATTAGCAAAAGAATTAAGAAGGTTTGTAAATAATTTAGAAAGTGTTATTTTACTTGAAGAGGAAGAATAAATGGTGACGGCCTAGCATAATTTGCTGGGCTTTTTATTTGCTTCGGTGGACTGGTTATTTACAACGATAGGTGATTGCGATGAATCAACTAATTTTACTTAGATGTAGCGCTAAAATTACAAAATAATGATATTGCCTTCTCCAAGGAAAATGCGAATAAATTTACGTTCGTTTGGAAGAAATCCATCGAAAAAATTTCATGGTAGCTTGATAGAGAAATCGAACCAACTATACAACGAGCTGTTTGAAAAAGAGATACTACCAGATACTACCTGAAATTGAACGAGAAAGCGAAGAAGAATTAACTCTAGAAGAGCTAGCTCAAATAGTAGAAAAAGTAGATGAAACGATTCACAAATTATATTGTTCAAAACAGAAATACTCCTACGCTTCGCTTTCGCACAAAAAACATCCGCTGGCCTAAGCACAAAACCGATTCCGGACACAATGCGAGGCATAAAAACTTACAAAATTATAAGGTACGTGTCATCAAAATTAATTGTTAAAACTAAGATTATGTTTTAGAATTACTATTGTTGAAAAACTCAATCAGAGGTCACTCGGCCTAAAGTGCAACACAGGTAATAGTAAACTAAAACAATTATATTTTGCATCTGAAGATTGCCATCCATAAATGAAAACTGAGAAATACTGCTATCGCAACGTCTCTTTTATTTCCGAATTATATGAAAGTAGGAAATATGAATAAACAATTCAATGAGTAATGAGGTATTACAATGGTTTAAATACTCCGTAAATGAAATACGAACATAAGCGGGGGATTTTTATGGAACGCGTTTGCAATAATGGAAAGAAATGTACGTATTGTTTTATAGCTTGACAGAAGTCTAAATGGGGAGTAAGCTACACTAGCTGCGAAAAAAACTATTGTGAAGTAACAATTTTTAAAATGAAATACTTATAAACTAAGTTAATATATATCTAGATTTAAATTTAACTTCTTTCAGCGGGTGTCCAAACGCCCGCTGAAAGAAGTTAAAGCCTCCGGCGGATGTCACGGAATCGGAAAGGAGTGCTTAAAAGGATGTTAGCCTAAAATCATCGCATCCATGCGATAACGGCTAACTGACCTGCATCACGCAGGCCTAAGCACAAAGCCGATTCCGGACGCAATTATGCCGAGGCATAATTGATTAAGTTAAAGAGGTGCAAAATGAAAAATTTAATAAGTAAAAAAGATAACCTATTAAACAACTTTTTAGGGATATATGTATTAGCTGTTTTAATGTTATGGATTAAAACATACATCGCTCAAACAGCACAATTTAAACTAGGAGTAGAAGGATTCCTTCAACATTTCCTTTTACTAATAAATCCACTAGGTTCAGCAATGCTATTTCTAGGAATTGCCTTTTTATTTAGAGGAAAGAGAAAATATACATCACTAGTTGTAGTTTATACTCTGATGTCTATTGTTTTATATGCCAATATTGTTTATTACCGATTTTTTAGTGATTTCATTACATTGCCTACAGTTACACAAACACAGAACTTCGGAGATTTAGGTGGTAGTGTTCTTTCTTTACTAAAGCCTTATGATTTCTTGTTCTTTGTGGATGTATTTGTAATGTTTTACCTACGATTCTCAAGAAAAATACAAAAAGATAGCAATCGTTTTGGATATAAAAAAGCAACGGCAATCATTACTTTTGCATTAGCAATATCAATCCTAAATTTAGGACTAGCTGAATCTGACCGTCCGCAACTATTAAGTCGAGGTTTTGATAGAAACTATATTGTGAAATATTTAGGAATGTATAACTATACAATTTATGATTCAGTAGAAACGATGAAAGCATCTTCACAGAGAGCTTTGGCGGATAGTAGTGATATTACAGAAGTGATGAACTATACAAAATCCAACTACGCCAAACCTAATGCAGAATATTTTGGTAAAGCAAAAGGAATGAACGTTATCTATTTACATTTAGAATCATTCCAAAACTTCCTGATCAACTATAAATTAAACGGTGAAGAAGTTACACCATTTTTAAATTCATTAACAAAAGATAAGAATACAATGTATTTTGATAATTTCTTCCATCAAACAGGTCAAGGTAAAACTTCCGATGCAGAATTTATGCTGGAAAATTCTTTATTTGGGTTACCACAAGGGTCTGCTTATATTACAAAAGCACAAAATACGTATCAAGCAGCTCCTAGTATTTTAAAAGATTATGGTTATACATCTGCTGTATTCCATGGTAATAACGGAAGCTTCTGGAATCGAAATGAGATTTATAAATCATTTGGATTCGATCACTTCTTTGATGCTAGTTATTATGACACGAACTCTTCAGAAAACATGGCTGAATATGGTTTGTTAGATAAACCATTCTTTAACCAATCTGAAAGTATGTTAAGTTCGTTACCACAACCTTTTTATACGAAATTAATTACGGTAGGGAACCACTTTCCATATAAAATGGATCAAAACTTAGTAACAATTAATAAAGCTGATACTGGAGATGCAAGTGTAGATAATTATTTCCAAACAGCACGTTATGCAGATGAAGCAATCGAACAAGCCTTCAATCAATTAAAAGAATTAGGCTTATATGATAATTCGATGATTGTTCTTTATGGTGACCATTACGGTATTTCAGATAATCATAATAATGCGATGGAACAAGTCATAGGAAAAGAAATTACACCATACGAAAGTGCTAATTTACAACGCGTACCATTATTTATACATGTTCCAGGAATGCAAGGTGGAACGGACCATACTTATGGTGGCCAAACAGACCTTCTCCCAACGTTATTACATTTACTAGGAATTGATACGCAAAAATTTGTTCAATTTGGTTCAGACTTATTATCAAAAGAGCATGATGAAGTTGTACCATTTAGAAATGGCGGTTTTGTCAGTCCAACGATTAATTCAATTAATGGGAAATTTTATGATAATAAAACAGGTTTACTACTAGATGATAGTCAATTAGAGTTTGCGAAAACTATCAAAAATGAAGTAGATCGTAAATTGGAATTATCTGATAAAGTCGTGAATGGTGACTTATTGAGATTCTATACGCCAACAGATTATACGCCAGTTGATCGTTCTAAGTATAATTACTCCAAAGATGCGAATGAAGAATCTAATTAATTGCTGCAATTTGCTAGGCAGTTCAAGAATATGTATTTGATATTTGAGTATATTTTCAAAGAAAAATCGGAAAATTTCACATCAGAAAAGCGCGGGAAATCAATGTTTCTAAAATTGATTTCTCGCGCTTTTTAAGGATTTTCCTACTCATCATCTAAAAGATAGAAAAATGTAATTAGTTGTTTTTTTTCAATTATATTAGAGTAGTCCAACAACAGGTATCAATTCATTTTAGAACGCATCAAATTAAATTATGATTTTAATATGCATCAATGCAATGTAGGATTTACAAAATCGATTTCAAAATTAATTTTACCGTTAGATAGCCTTGCTTGAACTGAATATCCTAATTGTTCAGTAAGGCTTTTAACTGTGGCAAGTCCAAGCCCAGTACCTGAAAAGTTCTTGTCACGAGAACTTTCGCCAACATAAAAAGGCTGCCATATTCTAGAAATATCTGTAAGCGTGGTATCATTACTAATTTTAAATACACTGTCTTGACCAAAGCAAATCTGAATTTCATTTCCAGAAGCATATTTGATTGCATTACTAATCATATTTTCAAATATGAAATGTACTTTATCTTGTTCAGCCGTCAGTATAAATTCAGTAACTTCAGTTTTAAAATAAATTTGTTTTTCTCCTTGTATATGTCGATAGTTATTCAGTATGTCATTAATCAACATAATTAAATCAAAGTTTGTTTTATTAGAATTGTTTTCTTCTGTTTTGGCGAAATAAAGCATATCTGTAATTAATTTTTCCATTCTATCAACTTGCTTGTTAATGGTTGTAAGATAAGTTCCATCATCCATACCATCTTCAATTCCACTGGAATATGCTCTAACTAATGCTAAAGGAGTTTTAAGCTCATGGGTTAAACCTATCATAAATTGCTTTAAGTCAATGTTCCGTTTAGATAAATCTTGTTGCGCCTTTTCAAGTGCCTTACTCATTTTATTTATACTTTTTGCAAGGTCCTCGATTTCATCTCCGGTCCGAATTTCAGCCTGTTTAAATTCCAACTCGCCAATTTCTTTTGCAACTTTTTTGAGTTCATTTAACGGTCTTGTTAGATTTCGAGATAGAAAGGCAGTAATAACAATAATCACTAAGATGCTGGCAATCAAAAAGAATATGTTAAAACGATTAATAAAATAAGCTATATCAATAAAATTAGCCATAGAGGCTCCAATCATAATTAGCTGATTATCATCTTTTGAATAATGTGCGATAAAACTGGACTTTTGTTTTCCTTGATTATAAACTTTGCCTACAATTTTATCCTCATTAACTTTTTGTAATACTTCTTCGGAAACCCAAAATTTATTAAGTGCAATATGTTCTCTTGCAAGTTGCTGTTTTAAATTTTCATTCAGGACATTAATATTATCTTTTAGCGATACTGAAAGAATAGTTACATCAAATTGATGCTCCACCAAACTCTTATCTTCAAATTCCTGATATACTGAAAAAGCATTTGTTACTTTTTGGTTCAATTGATGAAGATAATATTTTGGTAGAAAAAAATGACTTATCGCAAGTGAGATGCTAAATGTAATGATAACAACAAGAGTTATATAAATAGTTAATTTTGTTCCAATTTTTCGTTTCATTCCCTTGTGCTATATCCAACACCACGATGCGTTTGGATAATATCCTCTCCAATTTTTTCACGTAGACGCCGAATATGTGTATCTACCGTCCTTGGATCACCCTCGTAGTCCATTCCCCATATTAAATCAAGTAGTTGATCTCTCGTTAATATTTGTCTTCTATTTTGGCTAAATATACGTAAAACCTCGAATTCAGTCTTTGTTAAAATCAATTCTTTTCCAGATCTCCATACACGTTTGCTTGAAATATCAAATGAAACATCGTTTATTCGTTGAATGGATTCCATTTGTAACAATTTTTTCGCCCTCATTAATAAAACTTTTGGATAAAATGGTTTATTTACATAATCATCAGCGCCATCAGATAAGGCAATAAATTCATCTTCTCCAGTATCTCTAGCCGTTAGTATTAATACTTTAATTTTTTGAGTCTTCTTCATTTCGCGGCAAACTGTAATCCCATCTTTTTCTGGCATCATCCAATCCAAAATGGCCAAATCAATTTTTTGATTATAGAAAATATCAAGTGCCTCTGAACCATTTGTAGCCGTAAATACCGTAAATCCTTCCTTTTTGAAATAACTTTGTAAAATCTTTAACATATCTAGTTCATCATCAGCGATAAGAACATTCATTATATTTATCTCCTAATTGTCATATTTCCCTAAATTATACTGTTCTATAATAGCAATTATTTTTTCAGGATACATAGGATCTGTGGAATAGTGATTTTTTTTCAAAGCATGGGCTGCTTCCTGATAATTCGCTGCAGCAAGAACATCATAATATTGATGCTCATTCCAACTCGTTCCTTCTAAAATTAATTTAGTATGGTCAATAAACGCACTTTTCAAATCTGGATAAGCTCTAAATTCAGTTTCAATTGTATAACTTTTATTATTTTTATATTCCATAGTTGGCATTGTTACTGAATTGCCTTTATAGCTACCTTTTATCCCAAATAAATTATTTGCTTTTATAGCCAATTCACTTTTGCCATAATTCGATTCTAATATAGCCTGTGCAATTGTTATACTCGGAAATACTCCTCCTGTTTGTTGCTTTAATTCTACAGCTATAGGAGCAATTTCATCTATAAAATGATTTTCTCTATTTTCTTTTTGAAATAGTCTTATAAAAAAAACAGAAAGTAAAGCTAAACAAACTACTAGTATAATTATTGACACTTTGCATTTTCTATATTTGCAGATTCTTTTCATAATATAACCTCTTTTTAAATGAATTTATTACTTGTATTTTAAAAGAGGAATGTTACAGTCATTTGACAAAAGAATAATATTAGATGAAAAACCTTTAACTTATTTCAGCGGGTGTCCAAACATCTGCAGGCCTAAGCAAAAAGCCGATTCCCGACGCAATTATGCCAATGCATAATTGATTTCGATTAATGAATACTTTGTTCACTTATTTCTATAAAAAAGTAGTACAAACTTTGGTTTGTACTACTGATAAAATAATATTTTCTATATCTATGCGTAAAAGGACAAGGTTATTTGTTCAGTCCTTTTTTCAAGGCAGCCCAAATCGAATTTTCAACTTCTATATCTTTTCTATCCGGTAGTTCGCCATTTTCCTTAGCTTCCCAATATGCCCACTTGACTGGCTGATTTCCTAATTCAAAATCCATACCTTCCCACGTATCTTCACGAAATGCATAAAATGCCCAGTGCCAACCGTAATCATCGAAAATATCGATTAAATCCTGTATATATTGATCGGCTCCGCCAACCATTCGGTTAATTCCAAACTCTTCAGCAATAATCCGGTTGTTTGATATATTGTGTTGCTCTGTCCATTGTGCAACTGGTTCTAAAAACTCTTTCAATGCAGCTTTATCGAACATTTTTTCTTCTTGATCTTCACCAACCTTCACCTTGCCAGGATAAGTGAATGTGAATCCTTTTTTCCGATTTTGGCTTGTCATTTCATAAGGTTCATACATATGGAATGCATATAACACATTATCGTCATCTATTGGTTTTAAATAGTTAATTGCCCATGGAGTGGCAAATAAACCTGAATCTAATATAATCGGTGTGTCAGAATCTACTGTTCGTATAGAATCTACAATTGTTCCATAAAGCAGGTTTAAATCTGCAGGAGTATTTTCCAATTTGTTGTACCATTTGTCATAATCCTCTGTCCAAAAATCATTATATCCCGTAGCTGTTTCAGGATGTGGCTCATTAATTACGTTATATCCAACCACTGCAGGATGATCTTTCAAACGGAAGGCAAGATCTTTCCAAAAAAGCGCTGCTTGCTCATGATATTTAAAGTCTTTCCAAATACGGTCGTCATTTTCATAGTTATTAAACTGCCTCCAACGATTTCCTGGAAGACTTAGAACAGTTAGTACAACTTTTGACCCTCTTGCATATGCTGCATCCAAATCCTCTTTTAACTTTATAAAATCTTCTTCAACAATTCCCTCATATTGATCTGCATTACCAATTAGGAAATCCTTATTAGGATTAGGGTCAGGTTCGTCATTAAATAAGAAATCTTTATCTTTTGCCCATTTATCAGGTGCTAAACGGATAAATTCAATATTGAATTTATTCGCCTCTTCATAATTTTCCGGTAAAGAAGTAGAATTCATAAAATTTGTTCCTTTTCTTTGCCCATCCCAAAAATCTTTTTTTATTTCCTTTACTTCTTTTATTTCCTGTGTCTTTCCTTGCTCTAAAGAACTACAACCAGCAGCAAGTGCTACTGTCAAAGCGCACCCAAGGGAGGCTATCATTTTGAATTTATTTTTCAGCCATTTCCTTTGATTTATTCCTCTCATATTATCCACCTCGTGATATATACTACTGAACCTATGTTACGTGAATGTGACAAATTAAGCGGATGTGTGTATGTTATCTGAAATCAATTTAAGGAACTTTTAAAAGTAGCTAATGAGGAATATTCGGTAGGGGAGAGAAAGCAAATTTAGTTTAATTAAATTTCTAGTCGAGAAATGACAGAAGTTCTTTTTTGATAAAATCGGACGAACAGCAACGAGTATTGCTTCTGGAGTGACTTTGTTATGTGCAAGTTTATTAGCAGCATTCGTACCAAGCGATTTTTATGATTCTAGGGGGACTATTTATCCAGTCGTTTGGTCTAGAAAAGCTTGAGTATTATGATAAGTTTCACTACAAGACACTAATTCGAGTAGTTTGATAGAGGAAGCCCATTAGACCTTGTTCTAGAGTTAATGGGCTTCCTCGATTAAAATTTATACAATATCTAAATAACGAAGACAAGAAACTTTGTGTTCAATAAGTCTCTTCGGGAGTGAAATGGCCGATGCCCTTTAATTCAAAGTCAAAAAATTTAAGAATTAGTTCATTTTCAGTTTCAATACAGTAAGATTGATCAATATCGGCTTTTCCTCCTTGTAGAATATTTGCCAGTATCGGAGAGAAAAGCGGTAAATCGGTCAAGCTTAAATGTTTTGCCCCTTTAAAATGAGTAGTATATGCATCTTTGAAGTGTTCATTATTAGGTTTGTTCGCTATATAAATGGAGTTGTTTTCAAGCTGTCCCCAAACATCGTCAGAATAAATGTTAAGAAGCGGGGTCGTAAAGTCTTTGCTGCTAGCTACAAAATCATCCATTTCTTTCTTATAAACAAGCTCACTAAAGAATGGCGCATCAATATTTACAACTGCACTTATATCATTACGCTCTCTATCTAGCCAAACACTCGCTGCACCGCCCATAGAATGCCCGAACACACCAATTTTCTCTGTATTGATATGTTGATAAAGGAGGTTTTTATCATTTTTCGACTTTTTAAGGATCGTATCAATGACAAAATTCATATCGTCTGTTCGCAGTTTCATCCATTTTTGAATGATATTGTACCGTTCTTCATTTGAGTAAACGCCTTTATTCATATTTTTTTCGAATTCATCGCGAAAATCTGGACTGATCATAGCTACTGTTCCATCCTCTGAACGAGTATAGAAGGAGTGATAGGGATGGTCGATTGAAACGACTACATAACCGTGACTTGCCAGCTCTGTATAGGTAGATCTGTTGCTTGTCTTGATACCATATGCGCCATGGGAGAACACCAATAGAGGGTATGTTCCATCTGCGTTTTTTGGATACCAAAATTCTACATTAACAAATCTGTTGTCCCCCTTGTTGGTGAATTCTTCAATACGATTCTTGTCAACATATGTGTCAGTAGTAGTTGCGACTTCATATTCTCCTGTCACTTTTGGTAATGGGTGCTGTGGGAAAATAATGATAGGTGAAAATACAAATACAAATATCAATATCATCATAATGGACTTCCACACAATGTTAGAAGTTTTGTATGGTTTAATATTCGTTTTCTTAAGGATAAGAGATACTGTCCCATTTACGGCTAATAAGAAAAGTAGTATAGCAAGCATTACCCAGCGAAAACTCCAGACAATCACCGATGAAGCAGTAAGTATTACAAATACAATAAATACAGCAATCCTAATCCAATTCTTTATTTTTTTATGGTTTTGCTTATTTGTCATGCAGTAGATTGCAAAAACAATCTCGAAAATCAAAGCCATTAATAATAGTAAAATTCCCATAGTCGTTCCTCCACCTCATTGGAAAAATTTTTATGAAATTATCATAATAAACGGATGGAAGGATGTATATGGAAAAACGGTAAGTTGTATTCACAAGCAAATAAGATGCAAAAAAACGGTAAGCTCTAATGCTCACCGTAAAATAATTTGTTGCAGATAACTAACGCTTATTGATTACCTTGACTACTCACCAAAGTCTTTCTTAATTAATTTTAGTTTTTCATTGATTTTTTTTGCATCTTTTTTATCATTTTGCCATGACAGTAGACGAACAATGATATAAATTATCGCAATTTGCAGTCCAAGAAAAATTACACCTAATGGATCAGTTACAAGATTAATAGCGCTGCCAAGGACAATCAATAAAATCTCCAAAGTGAAGAAATGAATAATAATCCTTATACGCATTTTCTTCTCACTTAGATCATTAGGAGAATATAAAATAAATCCCGTCATTGCACTTAAAAATGAAAATGCCATAATGATATAAATCGACTTCAAATCAAATGCCATGTCAGGATAAAACATTTGTCGCAACAAAGTAATCATCATGATTATGGATGCGAAGATGATAAAGAAATTTCTAATTATCTTTTGTACAAATTCAAAAAAATTCATTGGTATCCCTCTTTACAAACCAAGCATATTTTTAAGGACAGGCACATACCGCCTCGATATAAAAGTACGTTCTCCGTTATCCAGCACCGCTTCGAATCGACCACTTATAGTCGGATAAACAGATGAAATTTTGGTGGTGTTCAAAATTGTTGATTTCGATGCCCGAAAACAGTTTTTTCCTTTGCATAATTCCTCTAACTCGTATAGTTTTTGTTTTACCTCAAAAACGTTGTCCCTGCAGTACATAAACACTTTTCCCTCGACTGCCTCGAAATAATAAATATCACTAAGCTTAATGCGGTGAATACTATCATTTTGATGTCCGAGTAAAATGAGGTTTTCAGTTTTCAGCTTGTTTATAATTTCATATATTTCGTCATCAACCTCATGACACCTAATAATAATCTCTTCTTCTAATTCTTGGCTTATTTCTTCTAGTGAAATTTTCATATTATCACCCACGAAAATTCAAATTATTTCAGTTTCACTTGAATTCTGTATAAACCTGCAAATGAAACATGGCTAAAAAGGTTTGTTTATCCAAATGATAACATCTCCATGTACCGATACTTTTTTTACATTTTATACCGTTTGGATTTTATTTTATAATAGTATCCAGAATCTTCTAAGTCAAGTGTAGGGGAAAGGGCGGGTTACAGGTAAAGTAGAAGGGAAATCACGATTCAGCGTAATGATTAATATCATCCGAGAATGTATTAAAAGAGGTGGCAAAAAGTTTTACAGATTTATATAAAGTGAGTGTACCCATTATTTTGCTCTGTAGTTTAGTCGCTTTTCTGTTTCGTAATAGAAAATTTGAAATTGATTATGGAAAAATATGGAATTTATACAAGTGTTTGACAAAATATTTCCGCCGTTACAACGATAACAAAATGCAAGTTACGACAGAAACTTTGTTCAATATGTCTCTTTGGGAGTGAAATCGCCGACTCCCTTACAAAATACTTTTTATAATATAGCAAAAGGCTGAAAATGAGGCTCAGCCTCTTGCTAGAGAATTAATAAGTAATAGCTCATAAAACAAAAAGGATTAACGGCTTTTATCCTATAAAGGGGAATATCCGAGTCTACTAAGGGCTAATGCCATTTGATAGTATCCTCTACAATTAGGATGAACTCCTCTTGACGATAATAAACATTTTTCATTCCCCTTAAATACACTATAAATATCCGCTACTTTAACATTCAATTCCCGACCAAAACCGTTAATCAATGAATTAAACGCTCTAATCGCTTCATCTGCTATAGGAATATTGATAAAGGGATTGTATAAATTCTGTAGCCGTAAAATATAGTTATCTTGTTTGTCGAGATGGTGAATTTTTTCTACTATTTTTGAGATGTTTTTCCCTGATAGTTTAATAGCTTGAGCTATACTTTCTTCGTTTTTATTTATGATAAATTCTTTCGCAGCGTTAATTAAATCATCCCCTCCAGCTGTTATCGTGATGATATTTGCACAATTTACAGCTTCCGTAACAACCGGGGCATTGAGCATAGTTAAAACATCCTCTGTCGTTGCTCCAGACCTTGCATGTTTTTGATAAGAAATACGCTTTTTTAAAATTTGCTGGCTTAGACATCTGTAATACTCAACAAATCCAGGATCCAAAAACGGAGTACCGATACCAACAGTAAGGGAATCGCCTATTGCAAGATAACGTAAATGATTGAAATCCATATTTCACCTCAACTAATTAATGTATTTCTATAATATTCAGTAAAAGATGAATGGAGAAGCATAACAAAGAATGGGGAAACGATACCTAGACAAAGATAGCAATTGTCGTTACAAAGAATCAATAAAATAATAATTACCTCTTAACTAATTTAAGCGGAAATCCACCTTATATTTCTGCTTTTTTAAACATCATAAAAAACCTCACTTATGATAAGGTTCTCCGCATTGTTAAAGATTGTCAGGAACCGTTCTTTTTGTGGGATAGCCCATAAAATCATAAGTATTAAACAAATGGCCGATGCGAGCCAGAACAGATTGGAAAGTCCAATTTGTTGTTCCAGACTATAGAAGAATAAATAGTTAGATAATAGTCATTAACCTGTAAAGGATAACTCGTCTATAACTCAGACATTAAGGTGTAAAAGGGGCAACCAAATAAAAAAAGTTATAGGTTTAGTTTCAACTTCTTTCAGCAACTAAAAAGCTCTATAACTTTATGGTAGCATCCAACACCCTTAAATTGGATTTTTTTGAAAAACGATGAAACTGTGGTGATAAATTCACGTCTAATAACCAAATCATAATTTTAGGAGGTGGATATGTGGATTGTAATGAATTCAAATAACTTTGGTATTTTACGGATTAATCAATGACAAAGCTGCTCCTCGTGGTTTGAAAATGAAACATAATGGGTTTTCTTACCGCAAAGGATAAGGATTACGATATGCCTGAATTAATGGGCTTAAATAACAAAAAGTTACAGTTGATTAAGGATAGGAAAAGAAAATAAAGGGAGCCAATGCCATGAAAAAAATACTTTTCACCTTCATGCTTTTAAGTTTTAGTATATTAAGTGCTTGCACTGATAAAGAAGAACCCGTGCCGAACAAGCCGCAAGAAGAACAACAACCAAATGTGCCAAACAAGCCACAAGATGAAGAACGTCAATCACAAGAAAATCAGCAGAAACCGCCCAAAACAAATACGGGAGACACAGTAGCATCTAATACACAGGCTGGGGCACTAAAAAATATGAAGGACCAGCTTAAAACTAATTTACCTATCATTTTACCAAAAGGGCTTCCGATAACAAAAGGTACATTTTTATCTGCAACAACAAAGGCAGAAGCTAACCAAGTTGAAGTACTATTTTATGAAAGCAAAGAGTATTTACCAATCAATGATAGGAAGCTTAAAAATTCACAGACAGCTACGATTATTGCTAGACTAGTAGTAAAGCAATATCCGAATGCTAAAGAAGCAAATGAGCAAATTTCATTTGTGAACTATAGTCAAAATGGTGGTCAGAAGGTTGATCTTGGCTATAATATTAAAGGTTATCAGGATGCTGGGGTTGGTTCGTTATGGACTGGTTGGAATGAGGGAAGATGGGCATTAGCGACACATACACGAACAGACAATCCAGAAGCAGGCTTGAAGCTTGCTAAACAGGCAGTCCAATTTTTAGAAACACATATGCTTCCTATTCCAAAACAAAATGGTTTCGCGCGCTTAGATGTTTATAATTCAGGAAATATAATTGTTTGGCAGGACGAAAAACTTGTCTATACGCTTGATTCAATCAAAGAGCCGCTAAAAGCACTTGAAATTGCCGCAGCTTTTTATCATTAATAGAATTCTAAATTTGATTCTAGATAAATTCGCAAAGACGGATGCCATGTAAGGGGTGGGAGTCTCAATAATGAGTTAAGTTGTATGGAAAATCATATTAGCTCCTAGCGTCATTGCAGTAGTGGGTATTGCATGATCAAGTTTAGATTTCGCCACATCAGAACGTATGCTACAACACATGCTAATCCAATATATATAAAACATGAAGTGGTTTATTAACGAATGTGTATGTAAGGAATAAAGCCCCCATTAGCCATCCATGAAGCGCAAAAATAAGCACTTCACCACAGAAAAAGTTCTTTCATTGGAGTTTAAGTGTAATAATTCACAATCTTAATATTTATTTCTTCTATATGCATATCTTCTTTAGTTTTATTTATTACAGGAATGCTGCCCCTTCGTTCTGGAAGAATTTTCAACTATAATCGAAATCGCATACATTTTTAGTTCACATAACAACAGACATGGTAATGAATACTTGGTTCTAGATGCCAATTGGAGAGTAGTTATATAGGTAGCGATTTGCGGAACACTCCAAAATCATTACATGCAAACCATGCAAAGATCTCAAATATGGGTCTTAGTCTAAGCCTCTTCATTAATTAAACATATCCTTTACTAAATCCTCAGAATGGAGGTGAAAAGTGTTAAATCCAATGCATTTTAGTATAGGACATCAAATGTTTCCCGGTTTTCATAGATACAAAGGAATAGGAGGATCCCGTGACGGTTAAACAATTCTGATAGATGCTATGTAATACACAACGATAACAATTCATCCCGAAGAATATACATAAAAGAAAAGATCAGACGGAACCCACCCCAGCTGTCCTTTTCACTTTTCTTTCAACCTTGGACTTCGATAGGAATAACATATAAAAAGTTAACTAGTAAAAACTAGTTAACTTTTTATACAGACGACTCAATAGTCCATTGAATAACATTAAGTGTCATACTCTTCAGATAGCGGAAAATCACCTGAAGTTTTTAAAAAAATAAGTCATTCCAAAAGGAGTTTCTGCTCGTGCGTCGTTGGTTTCGCGAAGTACGACGTAATCTGCTCGTGCGTCGTTGGTTTCGTGAAGTACGACGTAATCTGCTCGTGCGTCGTAGGTTTCGCGAAGTACGACGTAATCTGCTCGTGCGTCGTTGGTTTCGTGAAGTACGACGTAATCTGCTCGTGCGTCGTAGGTTTCGCGAAGTACGACGTAATCTGCTCGTGTGTCGTTGGTTTCGCGAAGTACGACGTAATCTGCTCGTGCGTCGTTGGTTTCGTGAAGTACGACGTAATCTGCTCGTGCGCCGTAGGTTTCGCGAAGTACGACGTAATCTGCTCGTGCGTCGTAGGTTTCGCGAAGTACGACGTAATCTGCTTGTGCGTCGTAGGTTTCGCGAAGTACGACGTACCCTGCTCGTGCGTCGTTGGATTCGCGAAGTACGACGTAATCTGCTTGTGCGCCGTTGTTTTCGTGAAGTACGACGTCTCCTGCTCGTGCATCGTTCGTTACTAATTGGATCCTGGTGCATGAAGTGACCTAACCCTGAGTTGTTAGCCAATGCTACTGCATTCTGTATAAGAAGTGACATATTCCAAACCTCCTTTCATCTTTATTAGAGAAAGAAGGTAGATTCCTTTTTCAAAAAGAATCAAACCCATGCCTCTGCACATTTCTTTCCCTAATCGTAATATATGAGGTTGCACTAAAGATGTTAGAGTCAATCACATAGTTTTCGAAAGGAGAAAATAAACTCTATATATTTTTGTGGAATCTTACATTTTGTTTTAATACGAATAATTTAAAAATGAAAGGAAAGAATTCGCGTGGATAACGGCATAATAATACCTGAATATCATCTTTTTATTCATTCTTTAGATTTAATTGAACTTCGGAAAGATATATGGTGTGACGATCCTATCGCTGCCAAGTTAACGATTAACAAAAGAAAGTATGATATTGATATCGCCTATCGTGGCTCCCATATCCGGGATTTTCGAAAAAAGTCGTATCATATTTCGTTTAATAAGCCAAGTACGTATAGAAATACCAAAGAAATTCATATCAACGCAGAATATAAAGATCCTTCTCTATTAAGAAATAAACTATCGCTCGATTTTTTCAATGAAATAGGGTGCTTATCGCCAAAGTCCCAATTTGTAAATATGAAATTGAATGGGAAAAATGAGGGGCTTTATTTGGAATTAGAATCAGTGGATGAGTATTTCCTTAAGAATCGACAACTACCGCAAGGACCAATATTCTATGCGGTTGATGGCGATGCTAACTTTTCGTTGATGAGTGATCTTGATAAAGGAATAAAGAAATCACTTAAAGCTGGCTATGAACTAAAATATGGGACAGAACAAGATGAATTGCATTTACAAAAAATGATTATTGAAATTAATACCATTTCAAAGGCAGAATTTGAAAATAAAATTGTGAAATACCTCAATGTAAATCAGTATCTTAGCTGGTTGGCTGGCGCTGTTTTCACCCAAAATTTTGATGGTTTTGTTCATAATTACGCATTATACCAAAATAGCGAAACTAGGCAATTCGAAGTCATCCCGTGGGATTACGATGCAACATGGGGAAGGGATGTAAACGGGAAAGTGATGGAGGAAGACTATTTACGAATCGAAGGATTTAATACGCTTACCGCAAGAATTCTCGATGTAAAAACATTTCGAAGTCAATACAAAAACTTGCTAAAAATTATTTTAAACAACCAATTTAATGTAGACTATTTGAAACCGAAAATACAAGGTATGCATAATTTAATAAGACCTTATATTCAAAAAGATCCTTATAAAAAAGACGATATCCATTTATTTGATAAGGAACCAGAGTATATATTGGATTATATTGAAGCACGGGCGAAATATATAAGAGGGAAATTAGATTTATTAGATTAAGTTGTTGCATCATCTTACAAAACCCACTTTCCTTGTGATAAGGGGGGTGTCCCTTATTAGCACGCAATTATCTGTACTGTAAATATAAAGCACTGAATCCGCTTAAAAAGCATCTAATAAATGGTGCTCTTTATCTTTTCTTAATGCTTCAACAGTGAAATAGTTAGATTTTTGACAAGCTGAAATAAACATTTGCTCTACCCGATTTTCAAATGCCAAGTTTTATGTAACTCAAGTTAACGATACCAGTAGAGGTAATTATCCAAATAATACGTACCAACGCTTTGAAATCGTTCCATCCATCCGTTCAAACGGCGATGGAAGTTATTAACGTGTTGTATGTGGAATATCCCTTTTTTTACTCGTTGATTTTGATTAAGATTAACTATTTCGTGTTTGAAGTTTTTTGCTGCTGCAAATTTTTTATAATTGGTAGCTGTATCCGTACATAACAAAGAAGAATGGGCTATATAATCCCCGATAACCACATCATCAATTTCTTCTGCTTTTACACGACCTCTACCCGCCAACTTGAATTGAAAATAAAGTCGTACCGTTTATAAAAATTTAATAAAACTCCATTTTGACTCAATTTTTTTCAAAATGGAGTTTTTTGCATTTGCCTTAAATAAAGGATGAAGGAAACTCTTTATCGAATAAAACGATACGAACTATGCCTTTTATGTTTGGATATTATTATACTTTTTAGTGGCTTAAGGATGTTAGTATCTACAAAAGCTCTTTCAATCTTAATTCCTCCTGCAAAATCTTACTAAAGAGTAAGAAAAGAGAATAAATAGTTAGACAACAGTTATTCAAATATAAAGAATATCTAGTCTATAATTTAGACATCAAGTAAATACGAGGAGAAATAAAATGAAAAAAATTATAGGCTTAGTTTTAGTTATCGCCATTTTTATCGGTATAGGATTTGGAGTAAAACGTTTTATTGAAGGTCCACCACAAACAGTTAATGGAATTTTAGTGATCGGCACAGAAAAGGATGTCAATAAAGTTAAGCAGTTGTATAAAAATAAAACTAAACAAACAGTTGACTACAAAATGAAGCTCCTAGTAACAAAAAAAGGTGAATTAAATTTAAAGTATGCAGTTATTAACAAAACGACTGCTGAACAATTTGTTAAGAAAGGAATTTTTAGAGCAAGAAAAGATCCAGACAGTTTGTCTATCATTTCAGAACCAGTTCATGAAATTAAAGAATTATCCGGGTCACTGGATTTGCTCTATTCTTTAGATGATAAAAATATGGTGAATAACGAAATCGAATTGAATGGACAAATGATACCTGTACATTATGTTAAACATCAAGCATGGATCGGATATATTCCTATGGATCTTGTTATTCTAAATGACCAAACTTATGATGAATTAGCTGATTCAGAGTCTATCATCACATTGTTTCAGTTAAATAGTGGTAGTAAATTTGATTATAAAAATAAAGAAAAAACTAACCAAGTATTCAAAGAAATAGAGAGCGTTTATCCAGATAGCGAAGACAAAGTAAATTTTGTAGACATAGAAGATTGAGTTTTAACTTCTTTCAGCACATGTCTTTTGTACCGAAAGCAAAGCGACAGCGGCAATTATGCCGAGGCATAATTGATTGAGGAGAGGAAGGGTCATATGGAAGTTGTACGTATGGAAAATGTAGTGAAAAGTTATGGTGAAGGTAATAACAGGGTAGATGCATTAAAAGGGATTGATCTTTCAATTCAGCAGGGTGAGTTTGTCTCAATAGTTGGTGCTTCTGGTTCTGGGAAAAGTACACTGCTACATATTTTAGGTGGATTGGATCACCCTAGTTCAGGAAAGGTATTCATTGGGGACAGTGATATTTATAAATATACAGATAATGAGCTTTCCATATTTAGAAGAAGAAAAGTCGGATTTATTTTTCAATTCTTTAATTTGATACCAGTATTAAATGTTCAGGAAAATATTGCGTTGCCTACGTTATTAGATAGTGAATCTATAGATATGGAGTATCTAAATGAAATTATTAACATCCTTGGGCTTCAAGAACGCATGAATCACTTGCCTTCCGAACTATCTGGAGGGCAACAGCAACGGGTTTCAATTGGTAGGGCGCTTATTAATCGTCCGCATTTGATTCTTGCAGATGAGCCAACTGGTAATTTGGATACTCGAAATACGAAAGAAGTTATGGATTTATTAAGATTCACGGCAAAAAAATACAATCAAACCATTGTCATGATTACTCACGATTTAACGATAGCATCGGCTTCGGATCGGATCATCACAATACAAGACGGTAAAATCATTTCTGATCAGCGACTGACTGAGAAAAAGTTACAGACTGGAGGACAATGATTTTGATTCATAGTTATCAACAATTAGGTACCAGGTATTTAAAGAAGAATATGAAACGAACCATTTTGACCTTGGTTGGCATCATACTCTCTGTAGCGTTAATTTCAACGATTGGCCTCTTTATGAAAGGATCACAACTTACCCAAATTGAGAATGCCAAGAAGTTAAGCGGAGTTTCTTTTCATGTTGGTATTTCAGATTATGATGAAGAGCTATTAAATAAAGTCAAATTTAATCCCCAAATGGAATCGTTTGGTTTAATGTCTCAGGGAGACATCGTTCCTGTTGGAGATGTTTCTGTGAAAATGAATTTCGCGGATCATCACGCCTTGAAATTTTTAACCTATAGCCTTCTTGATGGCAAATTACCAACCAATGACCATGAGGCAGCTGTAGATTCCTGGGTACTTCCTTATATAAAAAAAGATCTTCAAATCGGTGATTCATTTGAACTGGATGGAAAAACATATCAACTGGTTGGTTTACTGAATAATAGTGAGTTTACACAGAAAAGTAAAGAGGGCCGATTATTAACATATAAAAGTGAGTTTGCTATTGGAAAAGGAAGGATATTAATTGAAATTAACGAGAAAGCTGACTTTAACGAGGTTTTAGACGAACTAAAATCAATGACTGAAGACAATAACATTGATATTAATACTCAATTGATTAAAGCTTTGAAACCGGAATCGGATCAATCACTGCTAGCCATTCTTGTAATTGTTGTCAGTATAGTTGTCATTTCTACAATTGTTGTCATTTATAACGCTTTTCAAATCAGTGTCGTAGAGCGGATGAAGCAGTTTGGCTTGTTGAGAAGCATCGGCGCTACGCGAAAGCAAATTAGACAAATTGTTATGAAAGAAGCTGTTGTGCTGGCTATTATCGCTATACCGATTGGGGTTGTATGCAGTTTATTGGCGCTTGCTATTCTCCAAACCACTTTTTTGATTGTATTAGAAGATGGTCAGGATATTTCGATATTCAATGTCGATTGGAAGATCATATTAATCAGTTCTCTTCTTACCCTGATAGCTGTTTTAGCGTCTAGTTATTACCCTGCTTTTTTTGCAGGCAAAATATCTCCATTGCTGGCAATCAGCAGCAGACTGTCAATAAAAAAAGAGGTAATCAAAAATCAAAAGAATACCGTTCTGAAAAAGCCTTTATCTTTCCCCTTAAACATGGCCTTGAAAAATGTAAAAAGAAATAAAAACCGTTATACGGTTACCATTTTATCAATTATTATAAGCAGTGTCTTGTTTATTTCTTTTTCATCGTTGATGGATATCGCATTTTCATCCAAATTTATAAACGATCCTTCCACTAAATCGGATCTTACAATCTATCTGCCAAATGACAATCAAGCATCTTCTGAGAACCTGCAAATTATGGATCAGTTAAAGTTAATTCAAAATGTATCCGAAGTTTACGATCAGGACTTAAGTTTTAAAATTGTATTGAAAGATACAGCTCAATCTCTCGCGACTGTTGAGGACATCCAGAAGACTATTGGAAATAAACACTCCATTACAGTGGTTAATCACTTTAAAGAGAATAAAGACAAGAAGGAAACCGTTCTCGTGACCAAAATTCTTGTTTATGCTTTTATTGTGGTCATTGCTTTAATTGGCAGTTTAAATATCCTCAATACGATTACTATAAGTATCATGATTAGACGAAAAGAACTGGCTGCACTAAAATCCATAGGCATGTCTCAAAGGGATTTGAAAAAAATGATTATCTTTGAAGCACTGATTTACGGTTTTTCTGGAAGCTTGCAAGGCATTTTCTTCGGATGCATACTTTCATATATTATTTATTTGGCTGCCTCCGGTGTCTTGAAGGTTGCATGGACGATTCCCTATGAGGCTTGTTTCATTACGTTTGCTGCCGCTTTGTTCATTAGTTATGTATCTGTTTTGCTACCGCTCCGAAGAATCCAGCAGGATAATATTATAGATACGATAAGGGAAGAATAATATGAAAGGCCTGGCTATTTATAGTCAGGCTATTCTGATTTGGCGGTAACTGCTAATATGGAGTTAGAGGAAGGAGATGGTATATTTGAATAAAATATTACTGGTTGAAGATGATGAGGCTCTTGGTTTAGCCATCGAGTTTTCATTAAGAAACGAAGGGTATGAGGTGATTAGAGCCTCTAGTGTAAAAGAAGCGAGAAACCAGTTTGATCATACTATTTTTAAGTTGGCTATATTAGATATCAACCTTCCAGATGGAAATGGCTATGATCTATGCATGCACTTTAAAAAACAAAACGATGCCATGTCTATTATTTTCTTAACCGCCCTTGATGAAGAAGCGAATGTAGTAATGGGATTAGATATTGGTGGAGACGATTATATAACAAAACCTTTTCGAGTTAGAGAACTTATGTCGAGAGTAAGAGTGCAATTACGTAAACAAACTAAGTTAGAAGAAGCTTCATTAATTTTAACATCTGAGAATATAAAAATTGATATGAATCAAGTCAAGGTTTATAAAAATCAAGAAATTGTCTCAGTAACGAATTTAGAATATAAGCTTCTGTTAACTTTTATGAAGAATGCTTACAAAGTATTAAAAAGAGATGAAATTCTTCTGGAAATTACGGAAGGTGATGAAGTATTTTTTGATGAAAATACGTTATCTGTATATATTATGCGTTTAAGAGACAAAATCGAAGATAATCCAAAAAATCCACAGTTTATCATCACCCAACGAGGATTAGGATATCGTTGGGATAAGGATGTGTGCAGACAGTAACATGATAAAAAATACTGAGATAAAAGGCTATATGATCGTAATGTTCGCTTTATTTTTTCTATTTATTATCTATCAGTATATGACACATCAACTATTTTACGATCATTTAAAAAGTGATTCAATTACAACCTGGGGGGAAATTACCGCCAGATTGGTTGAACAAAATCCTGAGAATGAAGCAGAAATTATGAAAGTCTTAACAAGCAATTCTTCTGATTCCAATGAGTATCAGGAAAAAGGAAGAGAAATCTTTAAACAATATGGATTATATGAAGATTTGGAGACAGAGCTTTTTCCACTTTTAAATAACAATATTTTTAGCCATAATCAATCAATTTTTTGGGGGTTGATTATTTTCGGATGTCTATTGTTTTTGGCAAATTACATACAATACACTATGTTCTTCAATAAAATCAAACAACTTACTTCGACTGCCAAAAAAATAATCGAAGGGGATTACTCGGTTACAATAAATGAAAATAAAGAAGGCGATATTGCCAAACTAGTAATTTCTTTGCGTTCCATGAAAGATATTATTAGAAAAAGCATGAGTGATTTGCTTGAAGAAAAGAAGTTTTTAGGTCAAGTATTACAAGACATATCCCATCAATTAAAAACACCACTTTCGACGATATCCATATACAATGAATTGTTATTGAATGAAGACTTGCCCCGTCAGCAGCAAGTTCAATTATTGCAAAATAATGAAGTTCAAATCAGCAGAATGAATGTCTTGATTCAAAACTTGTTAAAAGTCGCGAAAATTGATGCCAGAGCTATTTCATTTGATAAAGAATCGTTAAACTTGGTGGAAACGATTCATGAAGTTTTGAATCATTTGGAAAGTATGATCAATGAAAGAGATTTGTTAATTGACTGGGATGAGCCGGAAGAAATAGTAGTTTTCCACGATAAATTATGGATGCAAGAAGCTTTGGTGAACTTGTTAAAGAATGCGATTGAGCATTCCAAACATGGTGATAAAATCACACTTCAACTCAAAGATACACCCATTTATACGGAACTTGTGATTCAAGACTTTGGAGAGGGGATTGCAGTTGAGGAATTACCGCATATCTTTAATCGATTCTACAAAGCAAGTAGTTCTAAAAAACATGATTCGACGGGGATTGGCTTGGCGTTAACAAAAGCAATTATTGAAGCGCATCAAGCCTTGATAAAAGTTGAAAGTGAGAAAAATGCCTATACAAAATTTACAATTACCTTCATAAAATTTTAGAATGAATGAGTATACTTACAATAATCTCATGGGTTGTTTTCGTTTTTAGTGCTATAGCTGGTATCTATGCTATTTATGCTATAATCAAAAACAATCATACTAAGAAATATTTCTTATGGATTGCTATATTGTAGGCAGTCATAATTTACTTATACTTTTTCTAGAAAGTGCGAAAATTAAAAAAGAATTAAGGGGAGTATGACGATGCTTGAAAATAAATTAGGTATCACAAACCAGCTTGAATTGAATCGAACAGAAGAACGGCTTTCAAAGAAGAAAGCTAAAGAGTTATTCGATTCAGGGAAAATAAATAGCTTAGAAGTAGGCACTTTCAAGGGTCTTTCTGAAATTCATCGCTATCTATTTGAGGATATTTATTTCTTTGCTGGAAAGGTTCGAGAGGTCAATATAGCAAAAGGGAATTTCCGATTTGCTCCAATCATGTATCTTAGAGCATCTTTAGAGCATATCGATACGATGCCACAAACAACTTTTGATGAAATCGTTGAAAAGTATGTTGAAATAAATATCGCTCACCCTTTCAGAGAGGGGAACGGTAGAGCTACTAGAATTTGGCTAGATTTAATCTTTAAAAAAGAACTTCACAGGGTTGTTGAATGGAATAAGATTGATAAGGAAGATTACTTGTTGGCGATGGAACGTAGTCCGATTAGAGACGTTGAAATTAAGCAATTGCTCCAACAAGCATTATTAGATGAAATTAATAGCCGTGAAGTTTTCATGAAGGGTATTGATATTAGCTACTATTATGAGGGATGTACTGAATATGATATAGAAGATTTATAATAGAAAGGGCTGAAATTCAGTCCTTTTTTACTTTTTAATAGGGGCAAAAAAGGAGCTAACTAAATAGCTCCTTTTATTTATGATTAAAACTAAGATGTTAGGTATCTTTGATTGAAATGTGCGCGAAATCAAAAGAATAGTTTTGGTTATTCCGAAAAGACACTGGCTTCTTTAACACAGGAACAACCTTGTATTTATTTTTCTTCACTTTCTTAAACACACTTTTAAACGTATCCGACCTCACTCTCATCCCACACCTGAAGGAGTAGGCTTTCCCGTTTGGAAAATCAAGTTTTACAATTTAGTAAGATTAAAAGTCATATTGTAAGGGAACAGTCATTCATTTATCAAAAGATAACGTTTATGTTTAAAGTATTAAAAATAAGGAGCTGGCAAAATGAAAAAAACAGTAGCTTTTTTATGTATTAATGCTAAAAAATATAGTTTTCTATTAGGAGATTCTGAATGAATAAATTAAATACGTATGAAAGAATAGACACTATGGATTACTTACGAGGGTTTGCCTTGCTGGGGGTACTTCTTGTGAATAGCTTTCAGGTTATGGATTCGTCCAACTATAATGAATTACACGGAGTATTATATTCTATATTCAACAGGGAATTTTACCCTATTTTATTCTTCTTATTTGGATTTGGGTGTTATCTTTTTATGAATCGATCCAAACAAAAAATAAACAATAGATACCTTTTGTATTTCCGCAGAATCGGTTTTTTATTTGTACTAGGACTGATTCATACATTATATGCACCGCCAGGGATTACCGATGTATTAATGGTGTATGCAGTACTTGGCCTGTTTATGGCAATATTTTTTAAAAGAAGTAAATGGAACAACTTAATAATAACGATTTCACTAATAGCCTTATCTATTGTTACAGCTTTTTATCAACCGTATTATGGTGAGAGAATAGTATGGCTAGATTTACTATCCAACATAAGTAAATGGTTTGCACCGATGATGCTAGGTTTTACGATGGGGCAATTTAATTTTTTTGAAAATATGCATGGGAAATTAAAGTATATTTCGGTTTTTTTAATAGTTAATATTTGTACTTATGTATCTTTATTTTATATAAAGCTGTCAATTGACATTACTCCTGCAGGAACAGAAATGCTAGAAGATTATATGGTTCCTTTTATGATGATGAGCAGTTTCCTTATTATTTTACAAGGGGATAGAGCAAAAATGATATTATCTCCATTAAAATTTTATGGACAAATGTCTTTAACAAATTATCTTGCGCAAAGTGCCTTACTAATTGTATTTAGCTTCCTAATTGGTATGACACCTATTCATTCATTAATAGTGTGTTTCTTAATCCACGCTATTTTAATTACTTTTAGTATAGTATGGTTAAAGTATTTTAAAATGGGGCCCGTTGAATTGTTATTACGATGCTTTACTTATTGGGCGAAAGTTCCGAATAAGAAAAAAATCATTAAAGAAAGTTTTAATGAAGCTTGATTTACCCAATAAATGGAAAATTCAATTTTACTTGGCTACCAACGAAATATATTCAATAGATTTACTGACACACTTATTGAACGCACTATCTACTTATTTCAGTTCGATTACGAGATTCTTTAAGATGATAGTATTAAAGGGTCACTAGATAAATGTGACCCTAAAGATTTAGTCTTTTGTTCTATTTGTATGAACCAATGCATCCTTTTTAAAAATTTCTTATCTGTTTTAGTAAGGCATTAAGTTCATTCGCCTCTTTTTTAGTCTTAATAAGTGTTATGATCCAAGCAAACAAATAGAGTAATAAAAAACCATCAAGAAAATCTGCACTTAGAAAATAATCTGACCACTTGTTATATAAAGATATAGAAAAGACTACTAGAAACATCATGATACAAGGTATCCTTGTAACCTATCATAATATTAGTCAGCATTCGAAACAGTTTGACACTCAAGGGAAAGGGATTCATTCCAATACAATAAAGCGTAATGATGAATTGTATACCTATTACAAAAAGCATAGCAAAACATATAAAGTAAATAGGGTTCGTAAAAAGCTCGCAGCTCCACCTAAATTAGATGAATCAAGTTTAAGAAAGATTTCGCCTAACGTAATATAGATGTTGTTAAAAAGAAGTATATGAAGCTATCAAAGGAAGAATTAGTGAACAAGCTAATTGCTGCGGAGCAATATATAGCAGAGAATCAAAAGCGTTGGGTTGCTAATCATTTTGAGCAGTTTAAATGATAATTAAAAATAGCCTTGTTAAAAATGCTTACAAGGCTATTTTGACTATATTAGTTGAACTAAAGCTCCCCGATAGTTTAAGTGTATCATTTCACAAACTAGTTGGTTTTTCATAATTAATCAGTTCATCAGTGCTATAAATCAAGGAAGCAACCAGAAGCAGCTCAATGATTGTTCTGTTATGTCAGGAAAGTTGACCTCCCTATATTGATGTTGACGCTCAATCTCCTCATGCACATGGAGTATTAAAAGGACTAGAAGGATTACCGTCAACACCCGGTGTAAAAACATCCAGCGCTTCTTTAACTTTTTACGAAGTATATAGGTAAGCGCCAGAAGCAAGGAGGCAAAGAGGCAGAAAGTACCCAAATTAAGAGTAAATAGTTTAGGCATTAATTGCATATCAAAAAGGTTAGTAGTTTTCTCGTTTCCAGCCAAAACACCATGCAGAAGGCCAGTGGTAATCATCAATATTCCAAAGTGCTTATGAGATTTCCTAAAAAGGCGGTTTAACTGACGATTTTTGCTAATGCGTGCAATGTA
Source organism: Lysinibacillus sp. NPDC056232 (assembly GCF_042267565.1). Taxonomy (NCBI): domain Bacteria; kingdom Bacillati; phylum Bacillota; class Bacilli; order Caryophanales; family Bacillaceae; genus Lysinibacillus; species Lysinibacillus sp. NPDC056232. The sequence continues at coordinate 218,130 of NZ_JBHJTF010000003.1, forward strand.
TTTCAGTGCTAACAATACGGTAAATATCACTGCAAACCAAGCGATAATTTCACTAATAATCATGTTCTACTTTAAACCTCCTGTAAATCTTTTTTCTTCATATTTATCCATATCAAAAAAGAATTCTAAATAATGATTATCTGGGTCTAAACAATAAACTGCGATATTACCACCAATCTCACCATCACCATCACGGCTATGTTTTACTGGACCGTAGCTAATAAATACATTTTTCTCTCTTAAACGTTGAGCAAATTCAAAGGATGTACGATGCTCCTCTATTTCAAAAGCTATATGAAAATATCCATTAGTAGACGGACGGATTTTTTTACCATTAGCATCTCTTCTCTCTACTAAAACAAGAGCATTCCTTTGATTCTTCGTATTTAAAAGAGCACAACGGATTGTTTGATTCGGTAATGCCTCAACCTTTATTGGATCTGTAATACTTTCTAAAGTGAAGCCTAACTTTTCTATATACCAATTTATGGAATTCTCTAAATCAGACACGTATATAGCAACTCGTTCGATATGCGAAATTAGTGACGGTTTAGTTACAGGGTATTCTTCCGTTTTATTTAATTGTTTCCTACCAGAAAGCGTTGAAGGTAACAATATTAACTCACGTACAAATTTACTCTTTAACAAAGGGCTTATATATGTTTGTAATTTACTCATTTGTTTTGCCATAAATCTCTCGTCCTTTCTATTTAACTACTTCAATTACATGCCCGTTTGGATCCTTAAAATGAATTACATTTTCTTTCTCATTCGATAATATTGGTAACATTCTGCCTTCGAAATAAGGCACTTGAGAGGATTCTAATCGCCTCTTTATTTCATCCAAGCTAACTCCGTTTGCTAATTTAAGCGTATAATGATTCCATTGTTCATGATCTACAGTCACTTTTTGGTTTTGTACAAAACAAATATCATGATGATAATATCCAAAGCTATAAAATTTCATTGTATTTCCTACAATTCGCATTGCTGCGCTACTATCTGGATGAGCCGAGGCTGAACATTGTACATCAAAAATCATTTCATAAAAACGTTGTGATGCCTGCAAATCATTCACATAAAAAACTACATGTTGCAGCTTGTCTAATTCAGGATATTTTTCATGTTTCGATTTATTTTTCATTGTATTCACCTCTCGATTTAGAGTAATTATTTATAAATCTTTTTAACGCGAATATAATAAAGCCTATTTTGGAAGTTGAAATTTGATTGATTGGATCAAGGCTCTTTTCAGACCAAGTAGTTACTCTTTTATTATCTGTCCTTGATGCATAATAATTTTTCATTGTCTCATCGTACTGAATAAGCATATTTTTTTGTACTTCCTCATCTTGAATGTATTCATTTTGAAAATACACCGCATGTAATGGTAAACGAGGTTTTTGTATTGGTGTACTATTTGGTACACCAATACAAAGACCAAATAAAGGTACAACATTTTTCGGTAGTTTTAAGATCTTTTTGACAGCTTTCTTATGTTCAGCTATTGCGCCACTATATACAACACCAAACCCCATAGATTCGGCAGTAAGAGTAGCATTTTGAGCTGCTATAGATGTATTAATAGTGGAAAATTTTTTGAAAGGACCAAATTTATGAGCTAATTTTAGTTTCTTTTTTTGTTCATCACTGGCTAAAATGGATATTCGATGTAAATCTGAACAGAAGATAAGAAGTAACCCATTCTCTTTCACCCAATGACCTTTTGTTAATTGATAAAATTGTTCTTTTATTTTTTGATCCGAAACACCTATAATGGCATAATCTTGCATAAAAAGGGATGATGGTGCCATTTGTGCAGCTTTTATAATTGTAGTGATTTGTTCATTAGTTAATTTAATATCTTTAAACTTTCTTATCGATTTATGATTCATGATTGTTTCTAATACTTTATTCATAATGAGTCTCCTCTTTATCGCTTTTTGTTTCCTGGAAACAATCATAAATTAACATAGTTAAAATGTCAAATTTGTTTACTGGAAACATTATAGGTTATAATAATCAATATTCGGTTATGAAGGGATATGAAAAATTGGATAAAATTAAAAAAAATATATTAGATGGATATATAAAATTAATCGAGAAAAACAATGAAGAGGATAAAGAAAAAACTTGGTTAATTCAAAATTGTAAAAACGAAGAGTTATTAATTATTTTACAGGATATTACTATATTAATGTTACACGTATTAGATTGCATTCAGAAACATCAACCAGTAAAAGGGATTACTATTGCTACAGAATTAAACATGCAAAGAGGCACTATAACTAAAATATCTAGAAAATTAGTGGAAAAGAAATTAATCACGAAAGAATATCTCCCAAATAATAACAAAGAAATCTATTTTAAAACTACTGATTTGGGGAATGAACTATGTAATGTACATCGAATGCTCCACGAAGAAATAAATAAAAATTATGTAAAGTTTATAAATAAATACAGTAACCAAGAGTTGATTTTCTTAAATAAAATATTGAATGATTTGTCGAATACTTCCTTTGTTAACATTGATAAAATTTAAATTGAATTAATTAAAATTAGAGGACAGTGGGGAGATGGGTGAAACCATTGTTACAAATTTAAAAGAAAATGCACCCGATACGGTGAAGTTTATTGAGTATGATTCAGCAATGAAGGATGGCATGAAAGAGCGTGAAACATATGGTGGGATTGTCATTTCAAAGGATTTTTCTAATCAAATTGCTTCCTTACAATCAGAAGCTGCGAGTCCTACCGATCTTGAGTTATATGTCAATGAAGGTGTGAATACAAATGTTGCCACTTCAATGGAAAATGTTTTAAAGCAAATCACTAGGCAAATTAGTAGTAATGTAAGTGCGCAAATGCTAGCGAGCAAGTAGATGCGCAAATGCGTGATTTGTCATCGTTGATTTCTCCAGTTCAACCTGATAAAGTACCACTTCTTGCTAATCCGATAGAAGCGAGCGTGAAAAGTTAAATCCAGTAGGGGATTTAGCAACTGTTCCAACTGCACTATTTGTACCATTATGGATTGCAAGTTTAATGGGAGCTGTGATGTTCTATCTTTCAGGTACAAAACGCCCATTCTCGAGTCGTACAGCGATGACAAAATTTCAGCTTTTTCAATCACGGATGCCGATAGTCTATGGACTGTTTACAGGCTATTTAGTTGCATGGTATTCAACGTGGGTATTAGGCTATGTGTTTGAATCATTTAATACAGTAGCGATCTTTATTTCTATTGCTGTGACAGCCTTTGTATATATGATTCTTTCTGTTGTATCGTGGTTGAGATTGCCCGTATTAGCATTTTTCGCATTGTTTATTTTCTTTGGTTTACCGTTAATTCAGCTTGTACCAGAAATGATTCCAAGTTTCTACGGAGATTATATCCTACCTTGGCTGCCGATTCGTTTCTTAATTGATGGTATCAAAGAAGTTTTATTCTTTGGTGAAGGTGCTATGAACCATTATACAAATATTTTACTAGGCATTGCGATTGGTGGTTTTGTTTTACTATGGTTAGGTGATATAGAAAAGAAGTCAGATGAAAATGATGTCTATTTCATCTGACTTTCTTTTTACTTCTGTAATAAGAAGTTAATAATGATTATTAATCCTCAAGTTTTTCATACATCTATATTTTTTTATTTAGTAAATCTTTACCCCAAACTTGCATTGCTTCCAATACAGGTATAAACTTTTGCCCCTGCTCTGTTAATGAATATTCTACTTTTGGTGGAACAACTTTATAAACTTCTCTGTGTACTAGCCTGTCCTCTTCAAGCTCTCTTAATTGTCTAGTTAAAATTCCTTTCGAGATACCAGATAGCAGCCTTAATAATTCATTAAACCTAATAATTTCATTTTGGCTTAAATGCCACAAAATTACGATTTTCCATCTACCTGCAATTGCATTTTGAGCAACTGTTAATGGACAAATTTCTTGCAGCGTTTCTTCAGAGACCGTTTCATCTTGATAACTAAAACGTGCCAAAATAAAACCTCCTTTTCTTTAGGTACTATTTTTATGACTATGTTATTAAATTGTGCCTACTTACATAAATCTTTCTTTGGTAATAGTATATGCATTAGGAACAAAAATCAAAAATAACACTGTAGTGGAGGAGATTCTTTGAAAGTTTTAATAACTGGTGCAACTGGAAATTTAGGTTTTAAAATTGTTGAGTATTTACTTACCAAATTATCTGTTGAAGAAATAATTGTTGGTGTACGTGACGACAAGTCAGAAAAAGCCCTTAGCTATAAGGAACAAGGCCTAGAAGTTCGTGTAACAGATTTTGAAAATCCAGAAGCATTACTTACAGCATTCAAAGGTTATTAACACACTAATAATAGTGGACAAGCAATTATCAATTACGCCAATGCGAAATTGAAAAACTTAAATCATCTTTTTCAGAACTGAATATAAAAACTCAGCATCTTTTCCTACTCCACAAATAAGTGCCGATCCTCTTTGATGTTGCCACGGTAATCCAATATAATATAACCCTTGTGTTGGACTCACACCTCTTTTATGAAGAGGAAAACCTTTTGCATCTAAAATTCCCTCTATGTCTATCCATTTGTAGTCAGGAACAAATCCTGTTGACCAAATAATATTTTGCACGTTTCTTTTACTATGATCGCTAAAAGTTATTTCTCTTCCTTGTGTTTGTATGACTCTTGGTTTAATATTAATTTTCTCCTTACGAATCAGATGCTTTAATTCAAGGCCAAAAATAGGGTCACTTTGTTTTCGGAACCATGATCCGCGCCGAGTATCAGTTCCTGCATATAAGAGACCAATCTTTTCTAACCAGTAAAAAATGCTTTTGCCTATAATACTAAGTGGTAAAAATTTAAATGAATGGCTAATAGCAATGGTTACTTCACGATTTTCTGCAAGTTCAGTCGCAATTTGCGTACCAGAATTTCCACCTCCAATCACTAGAACAGGACCATCTGGAATCATCTCAGGTGATTGATACTGGGAAGAATGAATTTGAAACACCTCTTGTGAAAGACTTTGGGAAATTGAAGGAATGATCGGTTTCTGAAAAGCACCAGATGCCCTGGGTATTGGTTCACTGGGCCACGCCCGGACGTTGCCGGGTGCGTGCATTACTGTAGGTCTCCGGTTACAAATGGCCTTTATTCAATTCAGGATGAGTTTGGAACGGTATCTGTAACCTTATTCCCGCAAGTTTTTCATCTTGTTCAAGAGCTGTTACTAGAAGATGAATTGCTTTACATTGAGAGAACGCTTGAAAAGCGCTTTGGTAGACCTCAAGTGAAAATAAAACATGCACAAACGACGAAAAGAATATGAAATTGAAGGGGATTTTAGAAACTGCATAAATTTTTATGCAGTTTTTTCTTTACTTTCAAATAATTATTTTGTAAGATAAAGCCAAATTCAAAAGTGGCCAGACCACTTTTGAATTCATTCAGTAAGAGACGCCATCATCTGAAGGTGGTGGATTTTGTTTCTTTATAGTAGGTATCCAAACACCTACTGAATGAAGATAAAGCCTTTGGATGCATTGTTTATCTGCGCGAAAGGAAAGCGACAGCAATAATTATTCCAAGGCGAATAGATTGACCGAGGAGTTGATCGTATGGATAAAAAAACCGAACAAAAGAAAGTGTTTTTAGATATCGTCCAACAATTACGACAACTTATTAAAATAGAAAAAATACAGGCTGGTGAAAAGTTACCTTCCGAACGAGTCCTTTCAGAACGTCTAGGTGTCGGGCGATCCTCTGTGAGAGAGGTATTGCGAAGTTTAGAGTTATTAGGTCTTATCGAAACGAGACATGGGGAAGGTATGTTTCTAGCTTCTACACAAAAGCATCAGCTCGTAGAAATATTGTCGATGTTTATATTAGAAGATGAAAAATCAAAAAAGGATGTTGAATTAACGCGACAAATTCATGAAAAGGAAGCCATTCGCGTTATAAGTTGTACAGAGACTCTGCGAACACTACCAGTGTGGGGCAGTTTTTTTGTAAAGCTAGAGATAGAAAGTACGATTAATTGTCGGGATGTTTTACGAGAAATAATCATCACGTCAGGAAATCGTCTTTCACTAAAAGTCTGGTTTCAGTTAGCAGTTTATACCGGTGACCGTTTAAATCGAAACTCAACAGAAGAAGAAAAATTAATCATTCAAACTATGTTGAAATCGATGCAGCTTGGCTATGAAAAAGAAGCATTAAAAGCTTACGAACAGTGGATGAATGCTGAACAAGGCATTTAGACAACAAAGGGGGAGTAAAACATGGCAATACGTAGCTTATTTGGTAAAAAGAAAGAGGACGGACAGGAAAAGGGATTTCCAGAAGGACTTATGACAAAATGTCCAGAATGCCGTCACATTCAGTTAACAAAGGAATTAGAAAAAAATCATAAAGTGTGTACAAAATGCGACCATCATTTCAAAATGACTGCACAGGAGCGCGTAGCATATTTCTTAGATGAAGGTTCATTTGTTTCAATGGATGATCATTTACAAACAAGTAATCCACTTAATTTCCCTGATTATGTAGAAAAAATTTCAGTGGCTAAACAACAAACGGGATTAAGCGAAGCTGTACTGACTGGGTTAGGTACTCTTGATGGAGAAGAAATTGTTGTAGCCATTATGGATTCTCATTTCCGTATGGGCTCAATGGGCTCCGTTGTAGGAGAAAAAATCACACGTGCCGTTGAAAAAGCTATTGAATTACGTGTACCGGTTATTATTTTTACTGCTAGTGGTGGAGCGCGCATGCAAGAAGGTATTCTATCATTAATGCAAATGGTAAAAACGAGTGTGGCATTAAAACGTCATAGTGAAGAAGGACTATTATTTATTTCGATCATGACGCATCCTACATACGGTGGCGTTTCAGCAAGCTTTGCCTCTGTTGGAGATATTAATATTGCTGAACCACAAGCATTGATTGGCTTTGCTGGTCGCCGTGTCATTGAAGAAACATTAAGAGAAAAATTACCAAATGATTTCCAAAAGTCAGAGTTTTTACTAGAGCATGGTCAGCTTGATGCAGTTTTCCATCGGAAGGATTTACGAAATCAAGTAGTAATGCTTGTAAAAATGCATACAAAAGGCGGTGTGCAACATGTCTAAAAATTTAGCTTTTGAAGAACCAGTAATACAATTACGAGAAAAAATTGATGAATTAAAAACGATTGCTACAGAGGCAGATGTAGATATGACAGGCGAAATCGAAAAGCTTGAAACACGTCTAACACAGCTAGAACAATCTATTTATGCCAATATGAAGCCATGGGATCGTGTACAGGTTGCTAGACATCCAGAACGACCAACAACTTTACAATATATAGAAGCTATGTGTGAAAACTTTATTGAGTTACATGGAGATCGTACATTTGGTGATGATGCAGCTATTCTTGGAGGAATTGCTCTCTTTGAAGGACAGCCCGTAACAATTGTTGGACATCAACGCGGAAAATCAACTAAAGAAAATATTCGACGAAATTTTGGTATGCCACACCCTGAAGGATATCGTAAGGCATTACGCTTAATGAAGCAAGCTGAGAAATTTAAGCGCCCAATTATTTGTTTTATTGATACAAAAGGAGCCTATCCGGGTAAGGCAGCCGAGGAACGCGGCCCAAGTGAAGCCATTGCTAGAACTCTCTCTGAAATGGCGATTCTAACAGTACCAGTTATTAGTATTGTTATTGGGGAAGGCGGAAGTGGGGGTGCAATTGCATTAGGGGTAGCTAATCGCGTCTTTATGTTAGAGAACTCAACGTATTCGGTTATCTCGCCTGAAGGGGCTGCATCGATCTTATGGCGAGATGGTAGCCTAGGGAAGCAAGCAGCAGAAGCAATGCGTATAACAGCACCTGACTTAAAAGAGCTTGACGTTATTGATGGAATAATCCATGAAATAACTGGTGGAGCACACCGCAATGTTGCGAAGCAAGCATTTTATATAAAAGAATGTATAAGCGTCACACTAAAAGCATTGAATTCTCTAAATGGCGAACAATTAATTGAAGATCGCTATGAGAAATTTAGAAAGATTGGACAATATACAGAAGCTTAACTGTCACTACTGGTTTATTAATAGAAAGCAAAGATAGTTATGGTATTTATGATGTGATGACAAAAGAAACATTTAGAGGTAAAGGACATGGCAGTGAAATGTTTCAATTTCTTCTAAATCAAACAAAGGATAAACAAAAACCAGTTGTATTACAGGCTTCAGATGATGGGAAAAATATCTATAAGCGATTTGGATTTATAGATGTCGGAGAAATGGTTGTATTTGAATAAGGGATTTTCTTATTAAGCTAAAGGGCACGATTGTTGAGCAACATAGATAGGAAATGGTCAAACTTTTTTATAAGAGAGTGACCATTTGAAAATATTAAGGGCGTGTTTTGATCAAACTTTTTTCAAAACACGCTCTTTCTTTTTGTTCGTTTATCAAGGTTATTTGCATTAATTTGAACAAACTTTATTCTAAAACAACAATAGGCTACAAAAAGAAATGAAACCCACCTATATAATCTTATTGTATAGTATCTTCTATAGAGAAGATTTGTTTAGTTAATTATTTGGAAGTAAACAAAAACATTTAGAAATGTTTCGGAGTAACCAATAGCTTTACAAGAATTGTAATAGACGGTATATAAAACCAATTCTGAAAATCTATGATATTCTTAGGGATGAGATGATTTCTTGTTGGATATTTATGTTAATATTAGAATAATGATTGTGAAGAAATGTACTTAAACTAATATGAGCGGAGCAGTTTAGTTCAATAAGAAAATAAATACGGACAGCTCTTTAAAAAGAACTATCCGTATACCAACGCACACCTAAAAAGGATTATATTTTAACTTATTTGGATCTACTACATAGAAAATCTTTTTAATTGTTCGGGTTGAAGAATTCCAGTCAAAACAAAAAACTCCTGTTATTTTTTTATTTTCAGTGACTACTATACCATATTGATTATTTATTAAAGCTACAGTAGCACTTTTTCCAAAGAAAAACTTCTTTGAAATTCCTGAAATAAGTGCTGATACTCGCTCTTTACCCTCAATGATGTTTATTGCCGTTCTTACCCTACCTCCTCCATCAGCAGCAAATAGAACATCATTAGATAACAAATGGGTTATTCCATGAATATCCCCGTTGGATAATGCCAATATAAATTGTTCTATATAATTTTTCTGAAGAGTAACAGTCAAATCTTTTTCACTTTTTCTTCCCATTTTAATTTGTGCTCTACTCAATATCTTACGGCTATTAACAGTCGTCGTTTTTAGAATATCGGCAATTTCACTATGCTTTAGCCCTAGAGCATTTCTTAGTACGTAAGCTATCCTCTCGCTAGGTGAAAGGTTTTCCATAAGAACCATATATGAATAGCTTAATTGGTCTGATTGGATTAGATTCTCAAGAGGCTCGCTATTGATTGTCTTTAGTATAGGTTCGGGTAACCAAGTACCTATATAAGTTTCTTTCTTTTTTCTACTTGATTTTAGTTCATTTATACAGCGGTTAACAATCATTTTATTTATATAAGGCTTTAAATTAGTAATTTCTTTCTCGATCTTTTCTTGTTCCTTTATTTTCAAAAAAGTATCCTGAACAATATCTTCAGCATCTGTAATTGAACCAAGTAAATAGTACGCTATTGATAAACAATAATTCTTATATTCTTTATATAAGTCTTCTATATTCAAATCATTGATTAACATGATAAACCCATCCATCTCTAATGTTATGCATACCGTAGTTCGTAGAATATTCTACATACAGTATTATATTTTATTATCTATCATTTTTCTACAAAAGTAATGATTCTCATAAGTTTATTTATTATCTTTGGAAAAATGTAAGCACAAATTATAGCACAAAGAAATGCTTCTCCCCACATTCTTAGCCAATGAATTAAAAATGTATGGCTATATCCTAAGTTTATAGAAACAAGGATAAACGATATGAAACAAGAAGTAAAAAGTCCAGTTAGAATAGTGTAAATAAAAGACTTATAAATTTTATTTATTTTCATAAATTTAACCTTCTTATAATGTTCAATATTTTCTACTTTTATCATTAATAATGACGCAACAATTTAAATCCTTTTGTCCAAGAAGGGTAAATAGGTTTCCAGCCATATTGTTTTTTTGCTTTTTCATTTGATGCTCCTCGTTCCCAAGAATTATATATATCATTTATAGGAGGGAGAGGGGCCCCAATAACTTCAGCAAAATAGGGAAGCCAAATAGAGCTTTTTGCAGGTTTATCATCTACAATGTTTACAGAACCTGACTGCCAATTTAAAGCTAATACAGCTGCTTTTGCTGCGTCTTTTACGTGGATAAAGGATGTCATCCCATTTGTTGCGTATAGTTCCTGACTCTGTAATTGTTTAGCAATTTTACCGTTACCCGAATACCAAGTTCCAGGACCATATAATGTACCATAGAGAAGGATAACGAACTCGGGCATTTCTTTTACCTTTTCCTCTAATGAAATAACTCCATCAATTGTTTTTTTGCGAGGTAATGAGGCATTTGTATCTAAAGGTGTTTCTTCTGTAGCTAGCGTATTCCCAGGCTCATAAGCCCATGAAATACTTTGTGCAACTATCTTTTTTACTCCAACGTGATTAGCTGCATCAACAAGGTTTCTTGTTCCTTCTATCCTTATTTTTGAATTATCGTTTATATCGCCACTATTTAGTGCAGTAAGTTGATGCATTACAACATCAGGCTGAGTTTCAATTAAGGCTGCATAAACACTATCTCGATCAAATGCATCTGCAACTACTGGTTTTACTCCCATCTCTTGCATTGTTTTAACATGTTTTTCTGATCGAATCAACCCGATTACTTCATGCCCCTCTTCTATTAACATCGGAATCACCATTTTTCCAATCACCTCGTATTTAATAATGTTTGTTAAATATTTACTTCCAATTTTCGCTTTTTAAACATTCTGATTCTTATCATAGTAAAGAGGGCTTTCAAGGCAATGTAATTGTCAAGGTTATATGCTTATTAATGATGGTGAGCGTAAAAGAAACAGACGCATTGAATAAAAACTTTATTATTTTTGGAGCAAGTCAAGGTTTAGTCGTTGCGTTTGTAAAAAGCTTACCTCAATGGAAATACTGTATGGATGGTGTTTACCAAGATAATATATACAAAAGAATAATAGATTTATGAACTAAGCTATTTCTAAGCAGAGGAATCTGTCCATAGAAATGGCTTTTTATTGTATGTAAAAATTTGTTTGAAAAATTCAGTCTTATATCATATTTAAAACCTACAATGAAGTCAAAGGAAAGGAGTAATGTAGATGAAAATGAAAAAAATTAGTCTTGTTGTAGTTCTTATATTAGCAGGTTTTATAACAAATGACGTAGTCGTACATGCAGATGATCATAAACATGAAGATAAAAAACAGGAAAAGTATAAAGACTATAAGGACTATAAAGATCACGACGATGACGACGATGACGATGAGAAATATTACTATGACGATGAAGAAAAAGGTGAAACTTACTATTTTCAAGATGCAGTAAGTACAAAAGGGACTTGGAATATTTGGACACGAACAGTTGCTGCAGATAAAGAAGTGCTACCTTTTACAAGCTCTCAAAAGGTCACGTTAAAGGTAGAAGGTACAAATAAGGAGCTGAGCTTTTTTGTTATACCAAAAGACGGGGAATTATTTATACCGGGAAAAGCAGTAGCACAGGTTCTAGGAGCAAAAGCAACCTTTTACAAAGCAAGTAAAATTTTAGATATCCAAAATGAAGCAAATGAATTAATTTACCGGGCTGGAACTAACGTTGTTTATGATAACAATGTGAAAACACCATCTCCTGCACAAGTATTTTACATGAATGAAGAATTATATGTACCTATTAGTACAATAACGAATGGCTTAGGCTATATAGCAGAGTGGCAAGAAAATAATCAAACATTTGTCTGCCAGCCAATCACGAATTAGGGGGAAGCACTATGAAAGATCCGAAAAAGGCAAAATGGGTATTAGGTGCGTCAGGGATTCTTTTGTCTGCGGCGATATTAATCCAAATTAACAGCCCAACAGAAGCCGAAACTACACGCACAAATAATATTCAGGAAGTAGATCAGGAAAATATGACGAAAAAAGAAAAAGAACTAGTACGGTTGGATTGGACAAACTTTGAAATGACAAGTCAGCCTGCCGTCAAAAGCGAGCGCAAAACGAAAAGAACTTAATGGAGTTGGTCGTGTGGATACACTAACTTTGCAAATAATGAATACTGAATTTTATATAGCTATGCCAAAAGGTGTTCATTTCGTATGGAAAGAAAAAGCTGAGAAATGGCTTCACTACGTAGCAAAAGAATGGTCAAGATTTCAATCGAATAATGAATTATCACAACTTAATGATTTAGAAATGGGAGAAACGCTACGCATTAGTTCGTTACTATATGATTGTTTAATGCAAGCGGATCAATATTATCAACTTTCTAATGGTTTATTTTCACCATATCTTAAACGCCAATTAGAACAGCATGGCTACAATCAATCTTTTCCATTTGATGCAGCTAAAAGCAAGGCATTTCAAAACAAACCTCTGATTGCAGATCAAGCATTTCAATTTTTAGGCGACGCGCAAGTAATGAAAGTAGCACCGCAGGAAATTGATTTAGGTGGATTTGCCAAAGGGTATGCTATTGAAAAATTGGCGAATTGGCTTGAAGAAGAGGTATCTCCTGATTACGGACTAATAGACGGGGGAGGGGATATGAAAATGTGGTCTTCCGGGGACAAGACTTGGACAATCGGTGTTGCAGATGCCTGGGATATCGATAAGGAAATTAGCTCGATTAAGATGAAAACAGGTGCCATCGCTACATCTAATCGAGTTTATCGAAGCTGGATGCAAGGAACATTGAAGAAACATCATTTATTAAACGGACAAACAGGTGAAATTGCAAATACTGAAGTATTACAAGCTTCAGTCGTAACGTCTTCTTTATGTGATGCAGAGGTTGGTGCAAAGCTTTGCTTTCTTATGGATGAGGGTGAATTGCAGCAATGGTTCGAAAATAATTGTCAACAAAGTGCCCGTTTCATTGTTAAAGAAGGGCAAGCACCAAATTGGATGATAACGGGGGTGTAATAAATGATCTTCAGTACGTGGGAATGGATTCGATTATTGGGGTTTTTAGCGTATTTTTACTTTACGATTTCCATTATATTTGGGTTGTTGAGAAAATCATCATTTATAAAATCACATAAAAATTTAATTTATCATATACATCAAAATGCGGGATGGCTAGGATTAATCACCGTAATCGCGCATATGTTAGTCCTTTTAATCGATCATTATGAGCCGTATAGCATAGTAGGAATTTTAATTCCTTTCTCAGCAAAATATCAGTCTCTACCATCGGCACTTGGAACAATAGCATTTTATTTGTTTTTAGTAGTAATCATGACATCAGATTTATGGATTAGAACAATGAATCGCTCGTTATGGAAAAAGCTACACTTTCTTGTGTTACCAGCATGGGCATTATCACTTGCTCATGGAGTGCTAATTGGAACGGATACAGAAAATACGTTGATTATCATGTTTTATGTAGTTTCTGGGGGGATTACCATGTTAGTGTTGGTTGCAAGAACAATAAGCCAGTTCATGAAAAAAGTAAATATTTCAACGTCACAACAATAATTAAGAAGAAGCGGGGCTGTTTTAAAAAGCCCCGCTTCCTTTATGTTGAACAATATTTATATTGGGAATTCAATATGAAATGTAGTGCCTTTATCGACTTTACTTGTCGCATAAATTGTTCCCTCATGCTGCTCCACTATTGCTTTTGCTATGGCAAGACCTAAACCAGTACCATTTCGTTGACGAGCAGCATCACTTCGGTAAAATCGCTCAAACACTAAAGGCAATTCTTGTTCAGTCATACCAACGCCGCTATCAGCAACAGTAATTTTCACAGAATCTCTATTTTTTAAAAGCGTCAGTGTTATTGCTCCACTATTTGTATATCTTATCGCATTATCTAAAAGAATATAGAGCAGCTCTTGTATCTTTGAAGCATCACCAAGCAGCTCGATGTTTTCTTGGATTTCAGTAGAAAACTGTATGTCAAGAGGCATAACCCTTTGGAATTTCGTACTCACTTTTTGGAGTAAAATTGATAATGGTATGCTTTCTTTTTGAATGGAGACCTGCTGCTGATCGTGTCTTGCTAAGAACAGTAGCTTTTCTATGAGCTCTTTCATTATTTCAGCCTCATCTTTTAAATCCGCAATCAATTCTTTTCCAAAAGGACTTAATTGCTTTGCTTCCTCATCTTCTAAAATTTCAAGTGAACTATAAAAAATACTTAATGGTGTTCGTAATTCATGGGAAGCATCGGATACGAACTTTTTTTGTTTATCGAACGACCATTGAATAGGGACCATCGCTTTACCAGCTAAATAATAGGCCAATAGACCGATTAAGACCGTAGAAATACAAGTTAATACTATTAGTAAATACTTTGTCATCTGGAAAAAGTGATGCTGTGACGTCACAGATTTACCAACGAAAATATAGCCTGCTACAGTATCATCGTTGTAAATTGGCTTTTTCAAAATTAGAAAATGCTCTTCTTGCCATTCATAATGCTGTACGAGTTCCTCATTAGGATTCCTATTGCCAAACGCTTTTTCAATCTGATTCTTCAGATCCTTGTAAGATTCATCACCATGGACAAACTTATGATCCTTTGTGTAAATATAGTAAAAAAAACTGCGATTTGGGTCAAAATTTAAAGTTTTAGTGTCTGCATGAACATGTTCAAAGAAATCATGCTCTTGCTTACCATAAAAGTCTTCTAATTCGTTTATTTGTTGATTTTCCATTAATTTTACGAGGGAAAAGTATAGAACAATAACGAATAGTGAAAATAACAATAAGTAAAGCGTTGCATACAAAAAGGATAATTTTTTTTTCGTTTTATGAAACATTAGTCTTCCCTCAGTTTATAGCCAATCCCTCTAACATTTTGAATACGTGATTTGGATTGACCATCATCAATTTTTTTTCGAACAAGCTTGACTAAAGCATCTAAGGAATTATTCGAAACATCGTAATCGTAGCCCCAAATATAAATACAAATTTGTTCTCTAGTTAGTACACGACCTTTATTGATAAATAAATACTCCAAAAGTAAAAATTCATTTTTAGTTAGATCAACTACTTCATTATTGTACAAAAACACGCGAGAATCTACATTCAGCTGTAATTGATCAATCTGGATGACCTGTTCTATCACTTTATCTTTTCTTCGTAGTAATGCGCGAACTCTCGCTAACAGTTCCTCTATTTTAAATGGCTTTACTATGTAATCATCTGCGCCACTATCAAGTCCTTTAATGATGTCCTCTGTGTCGTCCTTCGCTGTTAGCATTAAAATACTACCATTGAATCCAGTGTTTCGTAGCTGCTGGCACACTTGAATTCCACTAAGATGCGGCATCATCCAATCTAAAATAACAAGATCGTATTGCTCTGTAAGCGTATGGTCTAGCGCTTCCTGGCCATTCTCCGCTTCTGTCACATGGTGAAATTCTTTCTTTAAAATATGAACGATATTTCTTCTTAATCGTGCATCATCTTCTGCTAGTAATATTTTCAAGGCAGCTTCCTCCTATTACCTATATTCAACTAAGTATACGCATATAAAAATGAAATGAAACTGAAAAAAGTTCCTTCCTCCACTATATGTATTCCATACTTCGATAATAGTTGAAGTTTTTCCTATCTATAATGTTCTTAAATATAGAAATTGGGGGACAAATAATGAATATTTATAAATTTACAGCATTGTTAGTTTTAACGACATTTTTAATGGGATCTTCATTTGCCATTGTTAAATTGGGATTGCCTTATGCATCTCCGCTGTTATTGGCTGCACTCCGCTTTATACTTGCAGGGATAATGATGGCTGTCGTCGTGTTAGCGTTAAAAAGACCTCATCCAACTTCAAAAGAAGGCTGGATGAAAATTTTAACGATTGGAGCATTTCAAACTGCTGGTGTAATGGGCTGTATCTTTTTAAGTTTACGGACAATTACGGCAAGTGAATCCTCTATTCTAACATTTACGAATCCTTTGCTTGTAGTCATCTTCGCTACAATATTTACGAAAGCACGTTACCGATTGTATCAATGGTGTGGTGTTTTCTTGGGGTTAATTGGTGTTACGATTACAATGGGTATGCAGATTGAAGGGGAAATCGGCATTCTTTTTGGTATTCTTTCAGCTGTTTTTTGGGCAATTGCGACATTACTAGCTAAAAAGTGGGGAGTATCATTTGATACATGGGTGCTTTCAGCCTATCAAATGCTTTTTGGTGGTTTACTACTTTTAATGGCAAGTTTCGTGTTAGAACAACCATTTTTTACTGTGAATGTTCATTCAGTATCCATTTTATTATGGCTTAGCATTTTCTCGTCAATTGTTCAATTTGCCGGCTGGTATTATCTTTTACAAAATAGTGATCCTGGAAAAACGAGTGCTTTTTTGTTTTTAGCTCCTTTCTTCGGCGTGTTAACAGGCTGGGTACTATTAAATGAACCATTAAAACCATCGTTAGTCGTAGGCGGGCTGTTTATAATTGCTGGTATTTATTTAGTGAATCGTAACTTTACAGCTAAATCTAATAAAAATATCCGCGGAGAGACTTTGAATGATAGTATTTGAGCATAGCCTACCCGCGAAAGAAGATAGATCATTTAAACTTCAAATTTAAAAACTTCTTTAAAGCCTAGTCGTCCTTTTTCAGTCACTTTAATGGCACGAATAGATGGGACACGAGTCACCCATCCCAAGCTTAAAAAATGTGTAAGCATTCCTTGACCAAGAGCACCAGCTAGATGATAACGTCGTTCACTCCAATCCAAACATGCATGGGAAAATGATCGACGCTTTCTTTTTAAATCATCTAGATCAAGACCGAAATCTATAAAAAATTGTGCGCCTTCAGCTGTTATGAGAAACTGCTTTTTCTCTAATTTTAGATAACCAGCGTTAACTAATGATTCTGTTAATTGAACGCCTAGTTTACCAGCTAAATGGTCATAGCAAGTTCTTGCATCCTGTAATAACTTTATTTGGCTAGATTGTTTTAAAGAGCGTACTTCAGGTGGGGGAGAAATCGCTAGGAAGGATTCTAGTAAATGAGCAATTTCTTCGTCTGCTAATTGAAAATATCGATGACGACCTTGTTTCTCTACTTTCACAAGTTTACCTTCTACTAACTTTGCAAGATGAAAGCTAGCTGTCTGGGGTTTAATGGCTGCCATATAAGCTAATTCACTTGCTGTATGAAAACGACCATCCATCATACTAGCTAGCATCGTAGCTCTTGAAGTTTCTCCAAGGAGAGAAGCAATTTCAGCCATATTTGGATTAATACCCATTTGTCACAATCCTTTCTGCATTCCATATTTCGATTTTCATAAAAGTATTTATCGTTTACAATAATACATAAAAAGGTGGGAGTAAATAGCTATGGAAACATATTATGCTGTAATTTTTACATCACAAAGAACAGATGAGGATGGGGAAGGCTATGCCAAGATGGCAGAAGTGATGGACGAACTAGCACAAAAGCAACCTGGATTTCTTCGTGTAGAAAGTGCTAGAAATGCTGAAGGGAAGGGAATTACTGTATCCTATTGGGAGTCACTAGAGGCCATTCAGGCATGGAAAGAAAATTCAAAACATCTAGTTGCACAGCAATTCGGAAAAGAAAAATGGTACATGCAATATAATGTGGAAATTTGTAAAGTTATAAAAGATTATTCTTTTACAATGTAATTAAATCGAGAAACGTTAAAACGATTATTTCAATTATAGAAGGTGTTAAAATATGACTACGTTTATTTTAGAAGAATGGCATGAACAAAGAAAAAATTTCAATCCTTCTGATCCTGTTAGTATTAATCGAATGCATGAGTTCAAGGAAAAAGTGAAACTTCAAGAGCTAACTGAAGGAAATTTGAGGATCCTCGTAGATATCTACTGTATGCTTAGAATGTATTCAGAGGCATATAAAATTTTCACTTCAGTTATGGATGTAGGGAACAAGAAAGATCAGAAAAAATTTGGATCAATAAAATATTACATAGATAATCCGAATTGTGTGAAGCCTTTGTATCCTTGTAAAATTAGAGAGGATAAAATAATTAAAACAATAATACCTAAATTTAAGTATTTGCCAGACCCATTAAAATCTAAAATCTTTGAAGCGGAAGAAGATGTAACTTGTGATTGCTGCGAACAGGAAGTAGATGTTTATTATACTGGAAGTATTTATGCTGTTGAAGAGGTTGATTATCTCTGTCCTACATGTATACATAGTGGTGCAGCTGCTAAAAAATACGACGGTTCTTTCCAGCAAGATATAATCAATGATGAGAATGTTGTCAATTCAGATTTTACTGAGGAAATAATGTGTAGAACGCCTGGTTATGTAAGTTGGCAAGGTAATAATTGGATGGCTCATTGCTCAGATTATTGTGCATTTATTGGCTATGTTGGCTGGAGTGAGTTAGTGGAGTTAGGCATTACAGAACAATTTGAAAATTATACTGGTTTTTCTACTGAGGAGTTATCAAAATCACTAGTGAATGATGGGCATCATCAAGGGTATTTATTTCAATGCTTAGAATGTGGTCGCTATGTCCTGTATTCTGATTTTAGTTAAATTTGAAAAACAGTCTGTGAGGAGGAGGAGAATTGGACAATTTTTTTCAACGATATATTGATTCGTGGCGCTTTAATGGTTGGTTTGTCCACGATATCTTTCTAGGTATCGTCATTGGAGTTGGGCTTTTATTATTATTGTATGCTTTGTTCAAACGCCGACTTAATCTTGCTTTTGTCATAACTTTTATCCTTTACGCTTTTTTAGGTAATCTTTTGATGATTGTTTTTGGCTTAGCTGGTCGAAGCTTCCCAATCAATTCCGAATCTCCTATTTATACAGATGATTCCCAGAAAATCGCTGTCCAAATGGTTGAAGGATCTGAAAATAACGGTACAACTAATGGCATTACGCAAATTATTTCACATCATCAAATTGTAGCAATTAATTTGCAAACAGGTGAAAAACAGTGGTCCAAATATTCTTCAAGTAAAGAGACACTGATTGGCAATTTTATGGGGGGGCTTCTTGTTCATCATCGTGATGATGAATACGGAAAACTTTCACTCTTGGATATTCAAACTGGAAAAGAAAAGCTTTCTGAAACAGAATTTACGGAAAAACATAAACAGTTAATTGATGTTTTAGATAATGGTTCCTACAATATAGTCTTGTTGCAAAATAATCTTTATTTAGAGGGTGTCGATGGAAAATTTTATCGCTTTGATGGCAAAAATTTAAGCGAAGATCACAAAGCGGAAACATATCTTTCTACAAAATTTTTCATAGAATCCGATATTCCAGGTTACTTTGCTTCGCATAATCAACCGTTGGAGGATTATAATGAGGTTCGAGAATTTAGTAGCAATGTATTAGCTGAACCCTCTATTCAAGCATACAAAAATCTTGAGCCAGCTGTATTAGATGTTGATCTGCAACAACAAACAGCCATTGTATCCTATCGACAAACGAAGCGAGAAAGTGCAGACAGTATCGTATTATCATATGATATGAAAAACCATCGCATAATGTGGGAAGCAAATATTGGTGCTGTGAATACTGAGCAAAAAAATCCGGGAGTTCGTACATTAGAGAACTATTATGCGATTCAAGCTGGAGATGAGTTTCTGTTGTTAGATAAGGATACTAAAAAAGAAATGTTTAGATATCAGCTACGTTGGAATCACCCAGTTCGAGAAAATTAATAAGCATGGTATGATCCCCTCCAATAAACGGCTTGGTGGGGATTTTTATATTTTGGGCCAGGGTTGCTCTATATATCACAAAATGATATATTAATTAACGATATATCATTTTGTGATATATTGGAGGTGTAGACAATGAAATCATTAGAGCAGTTAACAGATTCTGTTTTTTATATTATGGCTGCCTTAACGGAACCACGACATGGCTATGCGATCATGAGTTTAATTGAGGAGACGACGGAGGGTGCTTTCGTAGTAGGTCCAGCATCCCTTTATACAATTATAAAAAAACTAGTAGCTGAACAGCTAATTCAGCTACACGATGATTCGGATTCTCGGAGAAAGGTCTATGTCTTAACGGATAAAGGTCGAGAAATATTGCTCGAAGATATTGAAAGAAGAAAGGTCATGATTCAGTTGGCAGAGCAGGGACTACAAAGGGGGCAAAAATAGTGCGAAATAAGAGATATATGGCATCATATGGTTTAGCTTTTTTTGAGGAGCGCGATATGAAAGAATTAAGTGAAAAAGCGGCAAAAGGGTGGCATTTAAAAAGATTTCGATGTGCTGGCTATGGGCTAGAGAAAGGTGAACCAGAAGACGTCATTTTTAGTATTGATTATCGTAAATTACCGAAGGATGAAGAAGAGGAGTATTTTGAGCTATTTGCTTACGGTGGCTGGACACATGTATGCTCAAGCACTGATATGCATATTTTTAAAGCAGCTCCAGAAACAACACCTATTTATAGTGATGCTGAGTCCTCAATTGATAAATTAGCTCGTCTTGCGAAGCCTGTAAATCTAGCAGCATCAATTGCTCTTGCTATAACTATGGTATTATGGGCATTTATGACATTTGCTTCTGGGACAATTCAACACATTGCAGAGCAAGGATTTGAATATTCCTTTATTTTTACTATTCCAGCAGTGATGACTTCCGGTGGAGTTTACTATCATATGTGGAAAAACCTACGATTAAAATCAAAGCATATATGAGATAGAACAGCTGAAGCATTTCAGCTGTTTTTTTATGACCGCGGGATAGGAGTCTCAGAGCGATGGAAAGAACTCCGACACCGAAGGAAAGCAAGTCCTCATCGACGGATAGAAATCCCAAGGAGATGGATAGAATTAGCGGTGACGGAAAGCAAGGCCTCATCGACGGATAGAAGACTTGGAGCGACGGAAAGAACTTAGGCACCGACGGAAAGAAAACTCTAGGCGACGGATAGAATTAGCGTCGACGGAAAGTAGGATCTCCACGACGGATAGAAGACTTGGAGCGACGGAAAGAACTCAGGCACCGACGGAAAGAAAACTTGAGGCGACGGATAGAATTAGCGTCGACAGAAAGTAGGATCTCAACGACGGATAGAAGACTTGGAGCGACGGAAAGAACTCAGGCACCGACGGAAAGAAAACTCGAGGCGACGGATAGAATTAGCGTCGACGGAAAGTAGGATCTCCACGACGGATAGAAGACCCGGAGCGACGGAAAAAACTCAGGCACCGACGGAAAGAAAACTCGAGGCGACGGATAGAATTAGCGTCGACGGAAAGTAGGGGAGAAATAGCTGCACCGAACTACAGGAAAAACTAATTTGTTGTCGAAGTATTAAGGATTAATAAGTAGTTTTCTAAATAGGTCTTCCAAAATAAATGCAAGATTTTATTATTTTGATGATTTGTCAAATTAAGTGCAACAATTGCTCATTAAAAGCCTCGTTTGCAGTTTTCCAACCAAGACATTTTCTTGGTCGGTTGTTGATATAG